>NZ_JBUOIV010000001.1:0-251846 GCF_055467485.1 Desulfosarcina sp.
GGCCGGTTCCTCACGGCCGACCACCTGGGCTGTCGCATGGGGTTGGACAGGCACACTTCCGCCATATTTTTTTATCAACTTTTTGGCTGGGGCTAATTGATCACGAAATGGCTCTTTTTAAGGTGTGACAGCCGTAGCCATGGTCCTGGCCCTGGACTTAGCTAAACCCAGTTTTCCAGTCCGCAGGGAATACCTTAGTTCCGTCCGTTTAACAACCGCTTGGACGTCTTTAGGGATTCAGTACCTGAAGATATAGCCGGATGGATGGTTTTTAAGATAGGAATGTGCGCGGTGGGTTCCTGCGGTGCAAGCTGGCATATCAGCCTCCTTGGATCAGACAACGGGTTCGGACAAAAGTTCCGTTGTCGTTGTCCAAAGCAGGCCGAAAAAAATAAAAATGCCCGCAATAACGGGCATTAAGAGTGGTATGAATGGTGGAGATGAGGGGGATCGAACCCCTGACCTCAGCGTTGCGAACGCTGCGCTCTCCCAGCTGAGCTACACCCCCATGAAACGTTGGCCTTTACCTATCACCGACATGGCTTGTGTAGATTTTTTTAACGATCGAGTCAAGAAGGTTAATTGTCGCTGGTCAGCATCACCAGGCTGGTTTTTTCCTTCAACAGGTCATCCACCAGCATCAACCGCTCATTGACCACCTCGGTGAAACTGGCCAGCAAATCCGTTTTCAGCGGCTTGCCCCGGCTTTTCTTGACCTTGTTGGGATCGATGGGCTTGCCGCCCACGCGCACCTCGTAGTGCACGTGGGGACCGGTGGCCACGCCGGTCTGCCCGACACGGGCGATGACCTGGCCCTGCTCCACCAGCTGCCCGCGTTTCATCAGCAGCCGGCTGCAATGGCCGTAGTACGTCTGATAGCCGTTGGGGTGCTTGACAATCATCAGCTTGCCGTATCCGGCCTTGCGCCCCGAAAAAATGACCTTGCCATTGGCCGTGGCCATGATGGGCGTACCGGTAGGGGCACCGTAGTCGATGCCGGTATGCGGTTTGTAGCGTTTGGAGACCGGGTGGAAGCGCCGGATGGAATAAGAGGATGTCATCTTGCCGAACTTCAACGGGGTTCGCAAGAACATCTTTTTCAAGGGCTGGCCGGTTTCATCATAGTATCCGTCAAACTGGCCGTCGTTGAATAAAAAGGCCGAAAAGGTCTTCTGCTTGCCCACGTAACGGGCAGCCAGGATATCTCCGTATTGCACAAATTCGCCATCCTTATAGCAGCGCTCATAGACCACGGCAATCTGGTCGCCTTTTCGCGGGTAAAGATAAAAATCGATGTCCCAGGCAAAAATTTCCGCAATCAGACCGGCCACCTGCATGTTCTCCCCGCTGTCGGCCACGGCCTGGTAGAGCGAGGATTCGATGGTGAAGACCTTGGCGATCACCTGTCGGTCAAGCACGATTTTCCGCTTGCGAACGGTATAGTCGCCATTGTCTTCCTTGACGGCCTCGTATTCGTCCAGCGGACTGGTTTTGTAGACAAACTTCTGGATCAGGTTCTGGTCGTCTACGCTGACCGCATAGTAGTCTTTCGGCCGGGAACAGCGAAAGTCGAAAACCGGCTTGAAGGATCTGGAAAGGGAGAGAATCTCCGACGGCGGTATGTCGCAGGCGGTCAGGGCATCGTAAAGGGTGCGGTTGCGGATGAGCCCTTCCACCACATTGACTGACGACGCCGGTGCCGTCTCTATTGCAAAAGTCTGATTCACATCGGTTTCAGCCTGGAGACCGGTGGCCGCAGCCGGCAGGGGAAGCAAAAGAAAAAGCCCCCCCATCAAGGCCACGAAATACACCACTGCAAGCATATTACATTTCCAACGCATGTTCGATTTTCCTTTCGAGCGTTCTGCTATTCTCAGGATGGTTTCGGTCGGTTCCATATATAACTTTAGCTTGCATGATTGCCTATTTAACAAAAGCGTTTCTGGTAATCAACCGTTTTTTAAAGCATTTTATTGACTCAAAATATTTTGATTGCCTTTATTTAACCGTTGAGGGGTAGTAAAACGCCTCAGGGGCGCACTGCCTGGAAGGCCGCCAAGGCATGATCCAGTTGACCGTTTTTGCCACGGAAGAGCGATTCAATGTCACGGCTGGCGGGCATCGACAGGGGCAATCAATATCGATTTCACCGGGAAACCGGTGTTATCCGTCCGCAAGACCATCAGGCCTTTTTGCATCAGCACCGGGCCTGATCCGGGGAGTATATGATCCATTGGATAATATTTATTAACTTAATGAAATCATGCTATATTTTTTCCGGTTAAGGGAACATTCCCCGCGGCAAGCCGCGGGGAATGTTCCGCCTCTAACGGCGGTGCTGCGCAGCACCGTAAGGATAAACGTCAATTTTCAGTTCGAATGACCATGGGCACCCAACTGCGCATGAGCGAAAGGTGTTTTTACTGTTAATGATTGAGGCAAGCAATAGGTACGCTCGATGGCAAGGGGTGAGGCGCAACGCCGAAAGTGATTCACCTAAAGCAGATCGGATGGTGTGAAGAACCGCCAAACCGGTTCCTAACGGATTTTAAACGCTTCGTGCCACCGGTCGGACCCTTCGGCCAGCAGCACATCGTCCGGATTGATCCGCACTACCACGATATTATCCACGGATCCGCCTTCCTTGATGAGGCGGTTGTTGATGACGACAAACCGCGCGGCGGATTCCGGAGCCCACACCAGGGCCTGCAGGTCGATGCGCGGGTCACTTTTGAAAAATTTCCCGGCATCGCGAGACGCTGCCACCGGCTGGCCGGCCATCGCTGAATCCGCCGGGCGGGGCGCCGGGTCTTGGGCCGGTGCAATCACCGGATCGGCAGCCGGGACGTTACCGGGAATGGACGGGTCACCGGTCTGAGTCGGCAGTGCCGCTGCCATGGAATCGGACACGCGATCGTCTGAAGCGGGAGCATTGGCAGTGGCTTGTTTCGAGGACGCTTCCATCGGGGTCTTGACTGGCGGTCTTTGCGGTTGTTCGACAACCGGCACGATAGGCGTCGGTGCCCCGGCAACCAGAGGCGGGGTCGTTTGGGTGGTTTCGGATGACGGCGGCGTCGACAAAGGACCCGCCGGCGGTGGGGTATACGGCCGCCACACTTGCCAGAGGACCCCACCGGTGACACACAACCCCACAACGATACCCAGCGGCACCCACCAGCGGCGACTGCGCTTACGGTAGGGTGACGGCATGGGACGCGGGGCCGGCCAGGGGGTGCCCGCGGCACGATCCACAGTGGATTCCTGCTCTGCCTTTTTCAGTGCTTCCAGGATGTAACTCAACGCTTGCCGCTCCTCTAACCGTCTTTATTGCCCCGGACTGCCGCCGGTCAGACGGGGTCCGTTCAGAGACGGATCTTCGTTGTAAAGGGCGATTTTCGTCATGGGGCCCACCATCCCGTCAACATCCAGGCCGTTGCGGGCCTGAATCGTCTCGACGGCCATCCGCGTGGTGGTATCATAGGCCGCGGTCATCTCTTGGATGGGGAACCCCTTGGCTTTCAGGTACACCTTAAGGGACAAGATAACGTCTCCGGGTGACGAGATCGGAATGATCCCCGTGTAGTTGAAATAGTTTTTCCAAAAGATATAGGCCTCCCCGTTCCACAGTCCCGTCAGCGAAGCGGGGGCGACGGAAAAAGTGCCATCGCCGTCAGCCAGCCGAAGTTCATCCTCTTCAACGCCCACCAGGGCCAGGAACCGGGCATCGCTGCCGTCCGGTGGGGCAAATTCCAATATGGCCGGCAGGTTCAGCTTTTTAATCAGGGCCAGATTACCTTTGAGGCGAAGGACTTCCATATCGCTGTGCCGGGCGGAAAGACGAAAAAAAGTGTCGCTGTCCACCCCATCCATCGGCTTGGCGTCCAAGGGGGGCTGCACACGCCATTGCTCCAGGATGGCCGTCAACGCGCCCATGCGTGAGTGCAGGACCGCCGTGGACGCGAGCACCTGTTGAAGGTCGGGGACCGGAGGTGACGGTGCCGGATCAGCGCTGGCGGTCGTTTCGGCCGGCGGTGCGGCCGGCACCGTCACCGGTTCTGCCGATGCCGACAGCGCTCCGGATTGTGGCGATGGCGCAACGGCCTCCGGGGCTGTTTCTTCGGCAGCCTCCGGTATGCGGACCGCCGCTGCGTCTGAACGCGTGGTTTCAATCTTATGGTGAGCGACCGGCGCAACGGCCATCCGGCGGGTGCGGTTCAGCATCATCTGACCGAGAACCAGCCCGGCCACCAGAATCACCAACACCACCAGCAGACCGATGACTATTTTTTCACGAAAAAACATCGGCTTGCCGGAACGTTTTCTTTTGCCCTCCAGTTCACGGATGGCCCGCTTCACGATGGCTTGGGTGATGCGGTGTTTGCCCATGGCAAAGGCGGTCAGCAGGGTCCGGTCGCAGACGATGTTGATGAGCCGGGGAACGCCGTTGGAATAGTAGAAGATGGACCGGTATGCTCCCGCGGTAAACGCCAACCCCGGTTTTCGGGAGGCAATGTGGATGCGATGACGGATATACTCCCGCATTTCGGATGTGGTCAGGGGAATCAGGTGGCAGCTCAGGGTGATGCGCTGGTTTAACTGTCGGAGTGCGTCGGTTTCCAGCAGCTCTGCCAGTTCCGGCTGTCCCACCAGGATAATCTGAAGCAGTTTGCTGGTGGTGGTTTCCATATTGGAGAGCAGCCGTAGCTGTTCCAGCACATCTACGCTCAAGTTCTGGGCTTCATCCACGAGCAGGATCACGTTTTTACCTTGGGCTTTTTTCTCCAGGAGAAAGGCGTTGAGCCGGTCGATGAGGGTTTTTACCGACTCGGTGTCCGAGGGGATGCCGAATTCATCGTTGATGGCTTTGAGCAGTTGAAGGGAGTCGAGCTTGGGGTTGAATATGTAGGCCGCTTCGGTTTTTTCGTCCAGGCTCTCCAGAAACATGCGACAAAGGGTGGTCTTGCCGGTACCCACTTCGCCGGTGATTTCAACGAACCCCTCGCCATAGCCCACGGCATAGTTCAGGTGGGCCAACACCTCCTCATGAATCCGGGACAGGTAAAGGTACTCCGGGTTGGGGACCAGTTTGAACGGTCTCTCTTTGAAGCCAAAAAATCGATTATACATGACGACTCATCTCTCAGCCTTCCAGCTCAGCACCCACGCAGCCGAAAAAAAACCGCTCACCCAAGTGCGCGCGGAGGTTGGCTGCCTTTTCCAGCCCCGTGCAGTGAGACACGCCCAACCGTTCGATGCCGTAGCGGTCGATGGCCTTGAGCGTCTCGTCGAACTGGGCGGGCTTGGCAAAACCAAGATGCGTCCCTCCGACGACCGCATAAATTCGATCCCTGTGAAACATCTCCAGGACGTGGTCGAAGATGTTGATCATGCCGGCATGGGCACAGCCCAGCACGAGGATGAGTCCTTTTTCCGAATCGACCACCAGGGACAGGTCGTCGGCAATGGGGTCCGGGCGCACGGCCATGGCGCCTTCGGGATGAAGGGTCATGTTGGGATCCGGCTTTTCAAAGTCGTTGCTTCTGGCAATTTCACCGGTCAGATGGACTCGATCGCTGAGTTCAACCGGATGTCGAACCAGATGAAATTGGGCGCCTAAGGATTCGAGGTATTCGCGCCGGTGGCGCATACCGATGTACCGGGTGACCTTGCCGTCGGACCAGGTGCGTGAAGCGAAGATATCCGGGTGGCCGTAGACAGTTACCGGACCGGTCTGTTTGAGCACCTGCGGCAGTCCACCGGTGTGATCGTAGTGGCCGTGACTGATGGCGATGGCCCGGACGGATGCCAGGTTTTTGCCCAGGGCCGCGGCATTTCCGCAGATACCGATGCCCTGGCCGGTGTCGAAGAGCACGTTGCCGGCCTCGGTTTCAATAAAGCAGGCAAACCCGTGCTCGCCCACGACGCCGAAGGGATGGCACACGGAATTTTCGCATAGGATGGTCAGTTTCGTAGGCATAAGGCGCTTTTGGAAATACGGTGGTTGACCGCCACCCTATTGGGCGATCTTGCTGAGCCGGTTCTGGATGTAAGCGTTGCGAAAGGCCTCATAAGGATCCAGGGAAGCGTTTTTCAGGGTCTCGTAATCGCCGATGCGAAAAGAGGTCTCGTTGATCGTCCTGACACCGTAGGCGATCACGTTGGTGGTGCCGGAAGTCAATTCACCGGCATCCACATTGACCAGCTGCATGAACGAAACCGGGTTCAAGGCCCAATCCCCGATACTGCCCACTGTGTCACGCAGGGTCGAGGGGCCGAACAGGGGCCAGATGATGTAAAACCCGTTGCCAACGGCATAGTATCCTAGCGTCTGGCCGAAATCCTCTTCAGGAGGATTGAACTGTGGTTTGTCTCTTACCAGGTTGAAGAATCCCAGACAGCCTGCCGTGCTGTTGACCACGAACCGGCAAAACTCACCTTCCGCGGATCTCCATTTCCCTTGAAAGAGGCAATTGACAAAGCGGACCGGCGCCAAGAGATTGAAAAAGAAATCTTTTACGCTAACCCGGACCGGCGTGGGAACGACCACCCGATATCCAGAAGCCACTGGTTTGAGCACCCAGAAGTACAATTTGTCGTTGAAGACGAACATGGCCCGGTTGAATCCGGCAATGGGGTCGGCAACCGCCTGCAGCATCAGGTCTTGATCGCCGTAACTGTTGCCACTGGGGCTGTCGAAGGGATCGAAGGGAATCGAATCCGCCGACGCCTCGGCATCACCACCGGTCGGGGCATCGGCCCATGCGATACCGCCCATCAGCACAACCGCCATCAGGATCATGAACGACAGTCTGGATTTCATCGCCATCGATTGCTTCGCCGTTTGAAAGTCGCATGCCCGAATCGGGCCAGCCGCTGCCTATGCAACACCCACGTTCATCTTATCCGTTTTCAGCCAGGCGTTTATTTTGTTCGGCCAACTTTTCGTTGAGCCGCTGGATCAGTTGGGCCGGTTTTTCCTTGCTCAGGATGCTTGCAAACTGGGTGCGGTAATTTTTAACCAGACTGACGCCCTCGACAATGATGTCGTAGACCATCCACCGCCCGTCACCGCCCTTGATCATCCGATAATTGACCGGAATCGATAATGTTTCCCGCACGATCTGGGTTTTGACCTCGGCGTAGGTATCCGAGTAAAAATCCTGCCCGAGGTAGACGATCTGCTCGTTGTGGTACTCGCCCTGGATTTTATCGATGTAGGTGTTGCCCAGAAACTGGGCGAACACATCGGTGAATGCAGCCTTTTCCGCAGCGTTGAAATCGTTCCAGTTGCGAGCCACGGCCCGTTTGGCGATCTCATCGAAGTCGAACATCGGCTTGACGACCTTCCAGATTTCGTCCCGCTGGGCGGATTTGGCGCCGGCCACCTGGTATTGGGGATCGTTGAGAATAACGATGACGGTATCGACCGGGGCTTTGATGGTCTCCATGGGTTCCATGGATGCCGCTGCCGACGGGTTTGTCGCCAACAGTAAAAAAGCAAGTACGCCGATCATATGTTTAAGGATCATCTCATCCTCCGCAGTCTCTCATTTCATGCTGCAATCACGTTCTGCCTGTGCCGGCGAGGTGATGTCTTTAGCCGCACTGGCACGGGTCGATAACGGGCGGCATTATTTTTCGGCATCTCCGAAAACGTATTTGCTGACCAGTTCCTCAATGTCCAGGGCCGACTCGGTTTCGATGATCATGTCTCCACTTTTGAGTATCCTGTCCGAACCGCCCGGCGTCAAGCGGATGTATTTATCGCCGATCAGCCCAGAGGTCTTTACCGAGGCAATGACGTCATCGGTGAGCATCACTCCTTTTTTGATTTTCAGACTGACAATGGCCACCTGTCGTTGATTGTCAAGGCGGATACCGCCCACCTGACCGATCTCTACCCCCGCCATGTCCACAACCGCGCCGGCCTTAAGGCCCGAAACCGAATTGAAGCGCGCATCGAGCGTATAGTAATCGTCGCCGAACCACTCCATTTTTCCCAGCTTGATGGTTAGGTAAGCCACGCTGATCAGGCCGATCAGAACGAACACGCCCACCGCAGTTTCGACAGATGTTTTTTTCATATTTCCTCCGCAGCCGCTATAGAACCGATGCGGCCGTGATTGTCAGCGCCCGCTTGGCGACGCTTGGATCGCCCCCGTGTCCTGGCCGCGTATAAACTGCCGGATCACCGGCTCATCGCTGTCCTGGATCTCCGCCGGGCTTCCCTGGAAGATGATCCGGCCCTGATCCAGCATGGCGATACGCTGGCTGATGTAAAACACATCGGGAATTTCATGGGTGACCATGACCCCGGTAAAGCCGAAGGTCTTCTGGTACTGGGCGATCATGGCGTGGGCCGCGTTCTTGCGGATGGGATCCAGGCCGGTCGTCGGTTCGTCAAAAAGCACGATCTCAGGATCGGTCACCAGGGCCCGCGCCATGGCCACCCGCTTTTTCATGCCGCCGGAAAGCTGGGACGGGTATTTGTCATCGATTCCGGCCAGGTCCAGCTGGGCCAGCTTGTCACGCACACGGCGCTGAATTTCACGGAACGGAACCCGGCCCTTCTCTTTCAGCGGCAGGGCCACATTCTCATAAACGGTCATGGAATCAAACAGGGCCGTTCCCTGAAACATATAGCTGAACTTCATCTTCACCGCCCGGCGCGCGGCGGCGGGCATGGCCGTGAGCGCCTGGCCCTGGAACCGGATTTCCCCCTTGTCGGGTTCCAACAGGCCGATGATGTGCTTGAGCAGGACACTCTTGCCGATGCCGCTCTTGCCGATAATGGCCGTGACCTGGCCCTGGTAGATGGACAGGTCCACCCCCTTGAGCACGGCATTGTCGCCGAAGCGCTTGAACACCTGATTGAACTCGATCAACGGCTCGGTCATGATTGTCTCACAGCAGGAACGAAGTCAACACGTAGTCGGCCACCAGGATCATCACACAGGACAAGACCACCGCCGACGTGGTGGACAGGCTCACGCCCTTGGCGCCAAACCCTTCCTTGCGCAGGTGGGTATTGTATCCTTGGAAACAGCAAATCGTAACCACGATGGCGGCAAAGCAGAATGATTTGGCAAACCCGCCGTTGATGTCCGCCATCAGCACACTTGATTCCACCCGGCTGAAATAGAGCCCCGAATTGATCCCCAGCAGCAGTGAGCCGGTCACATAGCCCCCGATAATCCCCACCACATCGAAAATGGCCGTGAGAAAGGGAAAGCTGATCAGCGCAGCCCCCAACCGGGGACTGAACAGAAACCGAACAGGGTTGATGTCCATGGTCTCTAAGGCATCGATCTGTTCGGAAATGCGCATAATGCCGATCTCGGCGGCCATGGCCGAACCGGCCCGGGCCACGACCATGATGGCGGCCAACACCGGGCCCATTTCCCTGATCAGGCTCAAGGCCACCGCCGCACCCAACAGCCCCTCTGAACCGAACTTCACCAGCGTGTAGTAACCTTGCAGACCCAATACCATCCCCGTAAACGCACCGGTAAGGCAGATCACGAACACCGACTTCGTGCCGATAAAGTAGATCTGGTCGATAATCTTGTCCGCCTGGAGGGGAAACGAAAAAAGATGGATGACGCCGCGGAAAAAAAAGATCGCCACCCGCCCCAGTTCCTGAACTGGAGAAATGGCCATGCGTCCGAGAGCGGCCAGCGTATTGGAGATTGTGTAGGATTGCGCCATCACATCAATACCGCTATGGGTTCCTCAATGGACATGGTGGTAAGTCGAGTTGGAGCGATGAACGACTGATAAGCTTGTAAAAATAACTGAAATCGCCGGTAATGTAAAGAAAAGAAGGCAATGGCCCTGTCTGGACAGCTTTTGGCCCGGGCCTTTGACCCGCTGGCCGATTTCGGATAACCAGTAGGCACATCCACACGATCATACCGGCCGGAAAGGATTTGCTAAATGGATCTTAACCGCCATGGCACCTATGCCCTGGTGTTCAGCTGTCCGGCATCCGTTAATGCGATCGCCGGAAAACTCGGACCGATTTGTCTGTCCAGCGGATACTGGATCTACGTGGGCAGCGCGTTCGGACCCGGCGGCCTGCGGTCTCGATTGTCCCACCATCTGAAGCCATCGCGCCGACCCCACTGGCATCTGGACTATGTCAAGCACGCCCTGCGACCGGTTGAAGCCTGGACCACCACCGATCCGGTCAAACGCGAGCATGACTGGTCGAGGCTTGTTTCAGCCCTCAAAGGGGCCTCTTGCCCCATTGCGGGGTTTGGTGCTACGGACTGCAGCTGCCGTTCACACCTGATTCAAATGACCCGGTTGCCGGGTTTTAGCGGTTTTAAAAAGCAGGCCCGCAGGGTTATACCGGCACATGGTCCACTGTTCAGGTACGATCTGACCCAAGGCCCGTTCATTGCCTGAAACGATCGGCACCGGTGCACGCATGCGGGGCTGACGACAGCCCTCACTTTTGGGCTAATGTTCGCATCCCTTGACTTCCCACCGGCCTTTGCCTACAGTGCTTAACGACCGCCGTTCACCCACCGACCCGTCCGGTACTTTCCCGATCCACGAGAGGAGACGCCCCATGACCGACACCGTTGACACCATTGCCGATCTGAACCAGGAGCAGACCGCTCGCCTGATCATGGATGTCATGCATCGGACCATCGTCCACTATGCGCTCTGGTTCACCGAGATCCGCCACCAGATGGGCATGGACAAGGCCCTTGAAGCCCTGTCCGTCGCCTCGCAAAAAAGCGTGGGGATTCAACTCAACCGGCTCTCCAATCTTTTAGGGTTCGAGATGAAAAACGGCATCCCCGGACCACTGCTGGACCTGCCGAAAAGCGACCTGCTGGCGCTCCTTGACGGCGCGGCCATCAACTGGCTGGCCAACGACGGCGTATGGTTTCAATCCGTGGAGTTCACCAGCGGCATGAACGACGCCAAGCGCTGCAACGACTCCTGTTGGGCCCACTTTTCCCCCTTCGAGGCCTGGGCCGTCAAACGGTTCCTGGGACTCGGCGACCAGTCCGGCCTGGACGGGTTAAAAAAAGCCCTGAGTTTTCGTGTCTACGCCCGGATCAACGTGCAATCCTTTACCGACGACGGACCCGGCGCCTTCATTTTCCGCATGAACGAATGCCGGGTCCAGATGGCCCGCAACAGTAAGAAGCTGCCCGACTACCCCTGCAAATCAGCCGGCCTGGTGGAGTACACCTATTTTGCCCGTGCCATCGACCCGCGCATTCACACCGAATGCATCGCCTGTCCCCCGGACGACCATCCGGACGATTGGTATTGCGCCTGGCGGTTCTCGATTAAGTAGATGCAACATCAGGCAATTGGCTTGCCTGTCCGGTTCCTGGATTGCCTCGATCGTCAAGGGTGGACGCCCCCCGAAGCGATGGATCGGTCAACCTGGCATCTATTGACATCCGCACCGCTTTTATTTAATCAAATACTTGATCAAATTTAACATCGTCGCATGTCAGGCGCATGCGACAACCCTGTCTTCAGCCAAGGACGATTAGATGGCCCCTTCAAAAACAAAACCGGCGCCGGATGCCGGCCACACGCGCAAAGCCTACCAGGGCATCCGGCAAATGCTGTTTCACAACGAAATCGTACCCGGGCAGAAAATCGCCTACCGGGACCTGGCCGAACGGCTGGGCATGAGCCAGACACCGGTGATCCAGGCCCTGAAGTGGCTCGAATTTCAAGGTCTGGTTCGACATGAACGCCATCGCGGATATTACACCGAGCCGGTCAGCATTCAGGAAGTGGAGGAGATCTACGACTTTCGTGAACAGATCGAGCTGGCCCTGCTGCCTCGAACCCTGGCCCGCATGGACAACACGTCAATAATAAGGCTTGAGGACGCATTAAATGCCCACCTGAAGGCCTCGCGGGAGATCTACCTGTATGGCCGGCTGCTCAAGGACATGGAGTTTCACCTGACGCTGGCGGACTTGTCGGGCAACCGGGTTCAGCATCAGACCCTGCGACTGCTGTTCGATCTGCTATATCTTAAATACGGGGGCAACATCCTTTTTTCCACCTCGATGGAAAAAGCCGACACCGCCCACAAAGAATTGTTCGGCCACATTCGCGGCAACCGGTTGGATGATGCCAGAACCGTACTCTCCCGGCACATCAACAGCGTTAAAAATCACGTCCTCAGCGGACTTGAGCGTCTGATGAAGGAAAAAGACAAAGCCGGCTTTTAAACCGCAATAGCGAGCGCACTCCCCGCCGTTTGTCCAAGCGAAGCAACGATCCCGCCATCGGGGCCGCAGGGAGGGTTCATCCTCTGCCGGCCAAATCCGTTTTTAGTTTCAGCACCGCCAGCTCTTTGGCTTTGGCCTCCACATCCACCGTCAGGTCAAGACCCCGCCAGCAATCGGGGAAATCGGCCGGATCGATGAAGTCGTGATGGGGCCGGCACGGTCCCGTCCCCCACCCGTTCAACGGACTGGAGAGATGAAAAAGCGGTTCACGACGCCAGGTGGACATCGCCGCTTTCGTAATATCCTCGACACTTTTTCCGTCGGGCAGGCAGCGGTGGTGATGAATATCATAAACGAGGGGAAGGCCGGTTGCCGTACACACGGGTAGCAGATCCGACGGCGTGTACACCCGGTCATCGTTTTCCAGGGTCAACCGGCTTTTCACCTCAGGGGATAATCGGTTGACCACCGATACCAATCGCTTCAGCGCCGTTACCTTATCGCCGTATGCCCCGCCGCCGTGGATGTTGATCACGTCGGCGGCCACCCATTCGGCCACCTGGGCGTGGTATTCCAGATCCGCCACCGAGCGTCTGACCACACCGGCGTCCGGCGAGGAAAGAACCAGGAACTGATCCGGGTGAAAGGAGGTCCGGATGCCATGCTCAAGGCTGAAGCGTCCGCATTGCTCGAACCGCGCAATGATCCGATCTCCCTCCGGCAATTCATGCAAGTCATATCCAACATCGGGATGGGTTTTTACAGGAAGGATCTGGCTGTTGATCCGAAAGGCGCCGATACCGTTGTCCGCACAATAGTTCAATGCAAGGTAGAGCGCATCGGCGTTGTGCAGACAAATCGACGCCAGGTGCGCCGCCCTGACCGATCCCGACAGCGACAGCAGGTAACTGGCCGTGGTGCGCCGGAATTTGATGGGCGCCTTTCGAAAAATGCAGCAAAGACCCAGACGGAGCATGGCGCCACCTCACCCTTTCGTGTTTCTGCGTCAGCTTCTGATGGGGTATGTTCTTTCAATCTTAGCGTATTCGTGGCATCTTGCGAATGCAATCGGGGATTGCCACCGCAAGCGGCTTCCGCATGAAACCGATACGCTTGCGCCCGGCCGGCAACCCGAAGCAAGAAAAAGAATTAGATGGGCTCGTGCAGCATCCCATCAACCCGCAAACCGCCGGATTGGAGGCAAAGGTGTATAATCGTCACTATGCCGCTGCCTTGTCAACCCTGTACCAGGCCCGCTACAGCATCTTGATTGCCCTGTTCGTCTATGCTGCCAGTTGTCTGGCCGGGTGGATATATGCCGACACCCTGGGCTTCTTCCAGCAGGCGGCCGGCAGCTTGGCCGGCAAGTTCGCCGGAAAAAGCGGCGCCGCATTCATCCTTTCATTGTTTGCCCACAATCTGGTGGCCACTTATACAACCATGTGCCTGCTCACCCTGTGGGGTTTGTTGCCAATGATCACCGCCATTTCCAACGGCCTGATTCTGGGCTGGATTGTGGCGACCGCAGGCGGTCCATCCCCCGTTGATGCCGCCGTCATGCTGGTGCCCCACGGCATGTTCGAATGGCCGGCGATGATGATCGCCTGGGGCGTTGGTCTTTGGCGCGGCGCCGGGTACCGGTTTATCGCCGACCCCGGAACCTACGTTCAACGCTGGATGCGGTCAAACCAGGTTTTTTTTCTGATCGTTCTCCCCCTGCTTCTGCTGGCCGCCATCGTCGAGGGCCGCGGGCACCTTGCGGGCTGGCTTCCAGGATAATCCAACGCAATGACAAAAAATCCTAATGCCTGCTCTGAAAAGACCGATGATTAATTGTAGAACGTGCGATGGCAGTCGCGATACCCTACAACGGAAGATAAGGATCCTTCAACGATGGACAGCCTGACCCAGATAATAAAAAAAGTAAACCGACTGGAACCAATTCCCATGGTTATTCACAAGGTTTTGGATCTCGCCGACGACCCGGAATCGTCGCTGAAGGACCTGGTGGAGGTGGTCGAGCGGGACCCGGCCATCACCGCCAACCTGTTGAAAACGGTCAACTCCGCCCACATGGGGTTGCCGGTCAAAGTCGATTCCGTCAGGCAGGCCGTCTCCATGCTGGGATTGCAGCAGGTCGTGGAGATGGTGCTGTCGCAGAACCTGTCCGGCAACCTGAAACGCGCCCAGAAGGGATATGGCCTGGCCAAGGGAGACCTGTGGCGCCAGAGCCTGGCCGTGGCCATGGTCGCCAGAACCCTTGCCGGCCGGCGGGATCTGATGAGTCTGCCGGCCATCTATACCGCCGCCCTGCTCAAGGATATCGGCAAGGTCATTCTCCACGAGTTTGTGGCCGACCAGCTATCGGCGATCCAGAAATTAGTTGCCGCAGAAGGCATGAGTTTTGTCGAAGCCGAAAAAGAGGTGCTGGGGATGGATCACACCACGCTGGGGGGCATCATCGCCAAACAATGGCATTTCAGCCCCCACATGATCTATATGATCGAAAATCACCACCTGCCCAATCCCGCATCGCGCAACGACCCGGCCACCGCGACCCTCTACCTGGCCGACATGGTGGCCATGATGGTGGATACGGGCATCGGCGTGGACCGGCTGGCCTACCATGTATATCAGGATGTCTTCAATGACTTTTTCCCCGACAAACAACAGATTAAAAGACTGATGGTCACCTACAAGGCCTTTCATCGTGAAATCGAGGGTTTCATGGAGGCTGCCTGACCCCGCCCCCTTGACAACACCTCCTCTGCAAATTAGCTTCTCCTGAAACGATCATGAAGAGTGGCGAGAGGGACCTGGCCCGTTGATCGCCCGGCAACCTGAATAGACAAGGTGCCAATTCCAGCCCTAACGGGAAACATGCGGCCCCTTCTGCGTGGCAACGATACAGCCGCCGCCTTCCCCTGTAAGGAGGCGGTTTTTTTGTTTGCCTTTAATAAAAACTCCGCCAAACCAAGGAGAACCGATAATGACAGAATTCATGAGAGGTTTTGCATCCAAAGCGGTGCACGCCGGTCACACGCCGGACCCCACCACCCATTCCCGGGCGGTGCCGCTGTACCAGACATCCTCGTTTACTTTCGACAGCTCGCAGCACGCCGCCGATCTTTTCGGCCTTCGTCAGTTCGGCAACATCTACACCCGCATCATGAACCCCACCACAGAGGTGCTTGAAAAGCGGGTGGCGGAGTTGGAAGGCGGGGTGGGCGCTCTGGCGGTTGCATCCGGCCAGGCGGCGGAGACGTTGACCATTTTGACCCTGGCCCAAGCCGGCGACGAGATCGTCGCCTCGTCGGAGCTCTACGGCGGCACGGTGAGCCTGTTTTCCCACACCCTCAAAAAGCTGGGCATCACCGTACGCTTCGTTTCCCCGAACGACCTGAACGCCTGGGAAGGTGCCGTCACGGACCGTACCAAAGCCTTTTTCGTGGAAACCATCGGCAATCCCAAGCTTGACATCATCGACCTTGAGCCCATTGCCGCCATTGGCAGTCGCCACGGGATCCCTCTGGTGGTGGACAGCACGGTCACGACCCCCTACCTCACCCGGCCTTTGGACCACGGGGCGGCCATCGTGATCCATTCGGCCACCAAGTTCATCGGCGGCCACGGCACCTCCATCGGCGGCATCATCGTGGATTCGGGTAAATTCGACTGGGCTGCTTCGGGCCGGTTCCCCGATTTCGTCGAACCCGACCCCGCCTACCACGGATTGAAATTCGTGGAGACCTTCGGCAACCTGGCCTTTATCCTGCGGGCCCGGGTGTTGGGCCTGCGGGACATGGGCGCAGCCATGAGCCCCTTCAATGCCTGGATGTTCCTCCAGGGACTGGAAACCCTGCACTTGAGAATGCAGCGCCACTCCGAAAACGGGTTGGCCGTTGCCCGCTTCCTGGAAAACCATAGCTGTGTGTCCTGGGTCCGCTATCCCGGTCTGGCGTCATCCCCAACCTACCACCTGGTAGACAAGTATCTTGCCAAGGGTCAGGGGGCGCTGGTGGGTTTCGGGATCAAGGGGGGTCAGGCATCGGCCGTCAAATTCATTGAAAGCCTTCAGCTCTTCAGCCATCTGGCCAATATCGGCGATGCGAAAAGCCTGGTTATCCACCCGGCCTCCACCACCCACGAGCAACTCACCGAAGTCGAACAGCAGGCCGCCGGCGTCACCCCGGACTTCATCCGCTTGAGCGTGGGTATCGAAGACATCCAGGATATTCTGGATGATCTGGACAACGCCCTGACGACCGGTGTGGCTTGCCAGGGGTAGGTCGAGGCCCGACATGAACCGGGAAACGCGAGGAAACGTCAGGCAGGGAAAGGCGCCTCGATGAGCCGGCGCCCCCGAACGTGGGGGGCCACCCGGCCAACCGTTCATAATGGCGGGGCAGCGGAAAATCAGTGATAAGGTGGCACCCACCACACCGCTTCGGTGAACTGAATGCCGATGGACAGCTCCGCATCCGATTTTAGGATTTCGGTAATCGTGCCCACGCTAGACTGTACTCCCGGAATGCCCGGGAATGTGCAGCGCAGCGTAATGGCCTGATCCAGTTCAAAAACGTTGTCCGCCGCTTCCGTGCGCGGAAACATGCAGCGTGCGCCGCTTTTGCTGATATCCCGAATAATTCCGGTGACGAACTGACCCTTGTCAACGGCTTCCATGTCCGCGGACACCGAGCATTGAATTCGCTTGTGGTCGCGTAAATCGAAGGTGCTCACTTCCGTCGGCACCTTGATTCGCCAAAGGCGGACCGGGTGGTGGATTATTTCCACGATCGCAGACCTGAATTCAACCATACCGCCCCGGGCCCTGCATCTGGCGTGCAGGGGTGCGCCTTGTTTTTTCTGCTGCATCGATGCAGACAAGGGAACGACGATAAAGTCGCTGTGGTCTTCGGGGCCGATAAACAGGCCTTCGGTCATTTCACCCTTCTCTTCGTCAACAAATCTTATCACGGCGCCCCGTTTCAGCTTCAAATCACTTTTTTCCATGCCCATGATCCATCCTTTACTGCATACTGGATTATGATTCACCACCCACCATGAAATAATACATATTCATATGGCTGTAAAGCGAATATCTTTTTTCATCAATAAGTTACGATCTAATAAGGCTTTCGGGATGAGATGACCGAGTTACACGTGCCGGTGGGGCTGCTTGCCCATCAGATGGGCGTGCTCGTGGGTGTGGATGTGAAGCTCCTGGTCAAAGCAGACCCGTCCGCCATCCATGGTGTAGATGTGCCCTGCGGTTTTGGATAGAAAATCGAATTCGTGGGAAATGAGCACCAGGGAGAGATCCAGCCCGTTGAGAATGTCGATGAGCTTATCCTTGGTGGATGCGTCCAAGCCGGTGGAAGGTTCGTCCAACAGCAATACCTCCGGCTCCATGGCCAGCACCGTTGCCAGGGAAACCAGTCGCTTCTCCCCACCGGACAGCTTGTAGGTGACCCGATCCTCGAAACCGTTCAGGCCCAGAAAATCGAGCGTTTTTCTGGCCACGGCCACTGCTTCGTCGCGGGGCTTTCCCAGGTTCAGCGGTCCGAAGGCCACATCCTCGAGCACTGTGGGAGAAAAGAGCTGATCGTCGGCGTCCTGAAATAAAAGACCGATGCGCCGGCGCACCTCAATGAAATCGGCCTCCGTTTCCCGCGCTTCGCCAAACGCCTCGACCCTTCCGGAAAGGGGTTTGATCAACCCCATGATGATGTGAAACAACGTGGTCTTGCCGCTGCCGTTGGGCGCCACCAGCCCTATTCGGTCGCCGGCGTGCAGGTGGAAATCGAGATTGTTGAGGATCAGCCGACCGCCGGGGTAGGCGTAGCAAATTTTCGACAGGTTGAAAATAACGGGACTCATGGATTGGCGCCTTCATTGGACGGAAACCGGCCTGCAACGGAAATGACCGCCGCCTGTGTAGCATGGGCACACTGACCGCATCAACTTATTTCATCCACTCCAGGGTTGCCAAAAGGACCAGGAAAAAACTGAATCCAATGGCAAATAATTGGTTGCGGGGATTTGGCGGAAACTCGCGAAGGCTGACAAACCGGCCGTTAAAGCCCCGGCAGATCATGGCGTTGTGAACCCGCCGGGCGCGCTCCGAGGCCCGGACAAAAAGCATGCCTACCAGGTAGGCATAGGTCCGGTAGCTGTGCAGGTTGGTCTTGGGATGGAAGTTGCGGATCTTCATGGCCCGCACCAGGCGCTGGTATTCCTGCTCGATCACGAAGAGGTAGCGATAGGTGATCAACAACAGGTGAACCATCTTGTCCGGCAGCCGCAGCCGGTTCAAGGCGTGGCCGAGGGTGTCCACGGTCATGGTGGCCACCAGGGCCATAAAGGCCAGCATCAGGCAGACGGTCTTCAAACTGATCTGGGCACACAGGGTCACGCCCTGGCGGGTGACGGTCAGTGGTCCGAGCGCGGCCAGCGCATCCCCCTCGTAGGACCAGGGCAGCACCGCCCACAGCAGCAGCAGAAAGACCGCCGGTGCCATGAGGCGTCGCCCAACCGCCCGCCAATCGAGCCGGGCCGACAATGCCAGGAACAGCGATAGGACCAGGGCGACGAAAAGTGCCTTAAAATCGTAGGAAACGGCCACCACGACGGCATACGCCACGGCGCCGGTTGCGCGCAACCGGGGGTCGATGCCATGTATCCACGAACTGCCCTCGGCAAAAGATTCGCTGATCATGGGCGCCTGCGCTCCTTTCGGTAGCGCACATAGGCGCCCAGGCCCACCAGGCCGAGAATGTAGCCGATACCGCCGAGAATCTCACCTATCGTGGGGCCTTTTTCCTGGGATGCGGCTACCATTCGGGCCAGGGGCTTGATCTTTTCTTCGAGCTGGCGGGCCACGATGGTCTCTATTTCCCGGGCCGTCAATCCGGCTTCCGCCGATGGTGGGTCCATTTCGTGTCGTTGGTCCACCCCGGCCGGTTCGGGCGAAGAGGCAGGTATTGCATTCCCAGCGGATTCTCCCATCCCGAGTTCAGCGGCGGTGAGCAGCCACGAATTTTGGTGGCCCATACCGGCGGTGAGCACGATCTTCAAATCGGCAATTACCGGAGCCTTGAAGGCAAACGCCCCGTTGTCGTCGGTCCGGCCCTCCAACAGCAGGTTTCCACTGCTGTCAAACACCTCCACCTTGCCTTCTTTCACCATTTTACCACCGCTGAACTTGCTTTCGGTAAAGACCTGCTCCCCATCGGCCCAGGCGAAGACCGTCACTTTGTGGGCATATGCTGGAGCAAGGATCAGAAGACTGCAGAATGCTGTCGAGACCAATCCGGCAAGTAATCGTTTCATAAACATGTCCGCTGAATCATTTCTTCGGTTGTTGAAAAACCGCGGCATCATATCCAGGCAGCATTTCAGGCTTGACTTTCTTTAAAAATGCCACACAAAAGACAGTGACGAGCCCTTCGATAGCCATCACCGGCAGGTGAGCGGTAACGATCAGGCCGGCCACTTCGAGGAAACTGCCTTCTGTAAACATCAGGCTGACACCGGCCAGAACCGCCCCCAGAAAAACGGACCCGGCACCGCAGGCAAACGCCGCTGGCACGGCTATCCGGGATGGCTTCAGGACAAACGGGCCGAATAGATGGTAACATATCAACGCCGGCAGGGCCATGATCACCGTGTTGACGCCCAGGGTGGTGATTCCCCCGTATTGAAACATCATGGCCTGAAGCGATAGGGCCGTCAGAATGGCCGGGAAGGCCGCCCACCCCAGCAACAGCCCCACGATGCCATTCAGGATCAGATGAACGCTGGACGGCCCCACCGGCACATGGATCAGCGATGCCACGAAAAATGCCGCCGAAAGCATCCCGGCCTGGGCCACCCGGTCCAATTCCAGCTTTTTCAGGCCGGCGGCCGTGCCGGCCAGGGCAACGGCCGCCCCGGCGACGAGCACCGGCCCGCTCAAGACCCCTTCTGAAATATGCATAGTCGTTTATTTCCAGTCGTGAAAGTATACCCAGATCACAGCCCCCATCTCAACCTCTTTGTCCTCACCGTCATGCTTGATCGTGTAGTCCGCCGTGTTCAAGGCTGCAAATCCCCACCATCCCGCATTGGGCGTTGCGTAGGTGAAGACACCGTTGCCGTCGGCCTTGATGGTCTGGGTCACCATGTAGTCGGTCGGCGCGTGCGCGGTCTTGTTCTGGTTGTAATGCTCCACTTCCACTTCGGCATATGGAACGGCTTTGCCGTTCATCTTCACAATCCCCTGGAACACGTTGCCGGCATAGAGGCCGTATGGTTTGGATAGGGGCACAATCTCGGTTTTCAACCCCAGTTCGGCATCCCAGCCCTCGTCATCACCGAAAGCGGTAACCACGGTTTTGGTAATGTGAATGATGAAACAGTCCTCGGCCGGTTCCCAATAGGGCTGCGGCTCCATGTGGAACATGTAGACGCCGGGGCGTTTGATGGGGTAATCGATCGTCCAGGCCGCATGCTCCATGACCCTGGTCGGTTTCAGTTGGTCGAGCAGCGCCTGGTTTTTACCATTGGCCGACACAGCGAAGACGTTGGGTTTATCCAGCTCCATGCCGACCATCTCCATGGGATGGGAAAAAGAGAGGGATAGCGTGATCGTGCGACTGTCTTCCTGCATCACCATGGTGTCGGACGGAATCACCATGCCGAAATGGGCCAGCGCGGTACTGGAAATGAGAATTAAGGCAGCCATGACAACCGTACAAATTTTAATTCTGTTTGTGTGCATCGTTTTCCTCCAGGCATTTTCATATCGCACATGTTGGATAAAGGCTCAAATGGAATGGTTCATTGCCAGGATCGGCCAGTGGCGCATGCACCTGGGCAATTTAAAATTCCACAGCCAGCTGGGCGGTATAGGTGTCGGCCTCCTGGTCCACGGCCAGAGAGGTGTCTTCAAATTTGGCGTGCAGGTATTCCAGCGCAAGGTTGGTTTTTTCGAAAAAGCCCCAGTTCAACACGACGCCGTACTGGGTTTCAGGCAAAACGTCCGCCCCGTCGTCGGACCCGCCGTAACGCACGGCCACTTCCAGGTCCTCGGTGATACCAGCACCGAGTTCGATGTTCCAGGCGGTCGGTTTCCGTTGCGTGGTGTCCGTCGTATCATAAAGTTCGCCGGCCTGGAAGTCATCCAGGGCCCCCATGTATTCACCGATGATCATGAAGCGGTCGAGAACGTCGACGTTCACAAACGCCGACCAGCCGCCGACAAGATCCTGTAATTCAGTGACGCCGACGCCATCGATGGCATCCTCGAAAAAGGCATCGGCCGAAGCCAGGTTGGAGGTGTAGGAAACGCCAGCCGTGAGAACGTCCAGGGGTTTTGCAGTCACGGATAGCACGAAGCTGTCGATGGTGTCGTCATCACCGGCTTGGTCGATTTTGCCGTTGAAGAGACCTGCGGAAAAATCGACCCTCTCATCGCCGAAGCGGTATCCGGCCACCACGGCACCCCCGTTGGTCTCACCCAGAATCAAGGTGGTCGGGTCGGTAACGAAGTAGCTGGTAAAATTGCCAAAAGGAACATATTGGCGCCCGGCGATCAGGTAGGCCGGAAAGGACTCTGTGCCGCTCAGGGCAATGAACCCCTCGTCGACGAAGACATCATCGTCTTCGTACTTGAACAGGACGTGGCCATCCACGTGCCCGACGATTCTGGCATCCACGGCCAGCTCGACCGTGGCCAGGTCCACGTCGCTTTCATCCGTATCCGCCACGGCGGCATCCTGATAATCGATTTGCTGGTAATGCGCCTCGGCCTCGATCAGGCCGCCGATTTCAATACGGTCATACCACTTTTGTCCCTCAATCGGCCTGCTCACAGCGTTTTCCAACTGCTCGATCCGCTTCTCCAGGCTCTTGACTCCGCCTGTCTTTTGAGCCGGATCTTCTTCGTAGGCAACCTCGGCCGACAGTGCCGGACTGCAAATGCCGATGGTCATCGATGCCGCTAAAACAACCATACACGCCTTGAACCGTCCTCGTCTCATCAATCCATCGCTCCTTGCGAATCGACCCACCGGAGCACGGGGCACCACCGTAACCTTGCGGACAGGGGAATCGCTGTTTGTCGTTGAAAACGTCATTCGAAAAGGGCTGCAGCCGGGCCATCAAACCATAGCGAATCCATCCGTGGCTTTTTCTAAAAACAAAAAGGCCACGATGCCATCCGTCCTTCTGGACGGAAACCTTCGTGGCCTGATTTTATGGATGGGTTGCTTTTTGAAACGCAAAAGACAAGCTTCAGCCTGTCCGCTGAATATGAGCCATATCCCAAAGGATCGCCACGGTCAAGCCATTTTTTGGAGATCCGGTTGTGGTGGCCAAGGACCAATCACGTCCGGGTCTCGGATGTACTTTGACCGTAGGATATGATAGGCAAAAAAGACGTATCGCCTTAACAGGCAACCGTTTACCAAGCTAACGCCTTTCAGGAGAACTGTGTTAATCCCAGACGCTTCCGCCCATCTGATTGTTTTCGGCCGATACCCAAGGGTCGGAATGACAAAAACCCGGCTGATTCCTGCCTTAGGGCCGACCGGTGCTGCGGCACTTCAGAAGCGACTTGCCGAGAAAAGCGTGGCCACCGCACGCCAAGCTGCACAGCGGATCGGGGCCCGACTGGTGTTCTGTCATGACGGCGGCAGTGCCAAGCTGCTTTGCCGATGGTTGGGCGGCGGGTCAATCCGTTATCTGGCCCAGGCAACCGGGGACCTGGGCCGTCGCATGCACCTGGCTATTAAAGACGCTTTTGACGCTGGTGCCCGCCGGGTGGTGCTGGTTGGAACGGACATTCCCGGGCTGACCACTGAAATGTTGGAGGAGGCCTTCAGCGCGCTGCACGAAAAAGACCTGGTGTTCGGGCCTAGTCTCGATGGCGGCTACTGGCTGGTGGGCATGACAAGGCCCGAGACCATCTTTGACGGCATCGTGTGGGGCCGGCCGGACGTATTGGAAAAATCCCTGGCGCTGGCCAGGAAAAATGGCATGACGCCCCATATGCTGGCACCGCTGAACGATCTGGACACGCCGGACGATCTGGTCCGGGAGAAAGGCGCTGACCATGTGCCACCACCCTACCTGTCGGTGATCATCCCCGCGATCGACGAAGCCCGGCAACTGCCCCGAACCCTCGCCGCAGCCGCATCTCCCGATGCGGAAATCATCGTCTCGGACGGCGGCAGTGCGGACCGCACCGTGCAAATTGCCGGCTCTTTGGGCGCACGCATCGTCTCCGGCCGACGGGGACGGGCCGGCCAGCAAAACCGGGGTGCAGCCGCCGCGCGAGGCGAGGTGCTGCTTTTTCTCCACGCGGACACCCGGCTGCCCCGCAATTATGTTCATCATATTTTCGATGCCCTGATGGACCGCCGCACCCGGCTGGGGGCATTCCGCTTTGCAACCGACCTCCATACGCCGAGCATGCGATTCATTGCCTTTTGCACCAATCTGCGTGCCGGTTGGCTCAACCTGCCTTACGGCGATCAAGGGTTGTTCCTGCGCCAACGTGATTTCGCCGAGGTTGGCGGATTTGCCGATGTACCCATCGCCGAAGACCTCTATCTGGTTCGCCGGATGGCCCGCAAGGGCCGCATCGCCATCGCTCCGGCCGCCGTTGTCACCTCCGGTCGAAGGTGGCGGCGCCTGGGGCCGATGCGAACCACGATGATCAATACGATTATTGCCATCGGCATTCTGTCCGGTGTCACACCAGGGCGTTTGGCACCGCTGTACCGATTGCCGGCCCAAAAGGCCAAGCCATGAATAAATCGCGACGACCACCCAGAAAAAGCAAATCCAAGACGCATCAGAAGCCTGACCTGCTCGTTGCCGTGGTGGCCAATGAAAAAGGTGAGATCGTCGACCTGGAAGGCTTTGCCGCCGTGGGTGCCGACGGTGACCTGTTGTCACCCATCACCTCGGGAAACACCATCGAATTGCCTTACGGCAGTGAATTGATGTTCCTGCCGGACCGGGTGCCTGTGCTCATGGATCTGGAAAACGGACAGGTGAGACCCGTCGACCGAAACCCCTATTCACCAGGCGAACGCATTTTTCCGGTGGCGGCCTTCAACTCTCCCGGCGTAGTGCTGGCCCAAACCTGCGCCTACCAAGAGCTTCCCGAGGCAGCCATTCTGCCTCTGTTTTCTTATGGTGCGGTGGGCTGGCATGTTCACGGCTTCAGATCGGCGGGTATCGTGGTGGATACAGAACCCCGCCAGGATCTGCGCCGCATGCCCAGGGAGAACATTGTGGCCGGCGTCGAACAGATGAGAAAGCTGTTGCCGGACAATCGTCTGGCCCGACACTTGGAGCACTGCGCGTTGACATACGGATGTCCGGCGGGTAAGAATTTTTTCTTGGGCCGTTACGAGGCGCCCCTGCCCACCTCGCGCACCTGCAATGCCCGTTGCCTGGGATGCATTTCCCTCCAACATAACGATCGGTTGACCAGCAGTCAGAACCGCATCGCCTTTACCCCGTCGGCTGAAGAGATCGCCGGTGTCGCCCTGGCCCACATTGGGCGGGTGGAGAACAGCGTGGTCAGCTTCGGTCAGGGATGCGAAGGCGACCCGCTCATGGCCGCCCGGACCATCGGCCCGGCGATCGCCCTGATCCGTGAAAAAACCGCGCAGGGCACCATCAACCTGAACACCAACGCCAGCCTGCCGCATGTACTGGCGCCGCTTCTCGATGCCGGACTGGACAGCCTGCGTGTGAGCATGAATTCGGTTCGGGAAGCCTGCTACACCGCCTACTTCCGGCCCAAGGGATATCGCTTTGCCCACGTCGTGGAAAGCATCGACCTGGCCATCGCCCGAGGCAAGCACGTATCCATTAACTATCTGAACTGCCCGGGCTTTACCGACAGTCCCGAAGAAGCGGCCGCCTTGTTTGTCTTTCTGGAAAAGCACCCCGTTCACCAGATTCAGTGGCGCAACCTCAATTTCGACCCCCAGCGCTATCTCAAGACGATGAGCGCTGTCACCCCGCTTGGCCCGCCCGTCGGAATGGGCCGGCTGCTGCAACTGATCCGCAAGCGCTTTCCCGATCTGCAATACGGTTATTTCAACCCGCCGAAGGCGCATTTTCAAACCGGCCAGGATGCAACGAAAAAAAGTAGCACAAGTCAATCGATTTCACCGAAAGGTCGGCATGAAGGCCCGTAAACCCTGGGGAAATGGGATCTGGTGTAAATCGACGCAGAGACTGAACGTAACGTGAAACCCATCTCTTGCCTTTTTATAGGGACTCGTCATGAAATGGATTGCCGCAAAAGTGACCTTTGACGGCCCCGACCGGGCTCTGGCAACCGACCTCGTGGCCGATATCTTCTACGATCTCGACCTGAAGGGCGTCGTCGTCGATGACCCGGAAACGGATCCGGGGCAGGATTGGAGCGACGACGCCATCCCCCCTGCAAAAGCGCCCGGTGTCACAGGCTATTTTGCAGACACACACCGTTCGGCCGGCAAGTGCGAAGCCCTTGAAGCGGCACTGCAGCGACTGGCGCGTGTCTCCGGCATCAACACCCATGTCGAATACACTCGCATCGACGAGCAGGACTGGGCCGAGGCGTGGAAGGAGTATTTCTGGCCGGAGCGGATCACCGACACGATCGTAGTCAAGCCCTCCTGGCGGGAGTACCCGGCCCGACCGCAAGAGATCATTCTTGAGATCGACCCGGGAATGGCCTTTGGCACCGGCACGCATGCCACCACAAGCCTGTGCATCCGGATGCTCCAGACCCATCTCAAACCCGGCGACGCCTTTCTGGACGTGGGCACCGGATCGGGCATCCTGATGATCGCCGCCGCCAAACTGGGTGCAGGAACCGTCTGCGGCGTGGATAACGACGAGGTGGCAGTGAGCGTGGCCGGGAAAAACCTGCAGGTTAACCACATCGATAGTTTCGGTCTCTCCACGGGCAACCTTGTGGACGAGGTGCACCGAACGTTCGATATAATGGCGGCAAACATCCTTGCCGAGGTTATCCTGGACCTGCTGCCGGAGGTGAAATCCGTGCTGAAGGAAAACGGGCTGTTGATCTGTTCCGGGATTATCACGGACAAAAAGGAGATCGTGCTTTCAGGATTGAAGGAAAAGGGTTATGCGGTCGTCGAGGTGATGGAAAAAGAGGGTTGGGTGGCTATCGCAGCCCGAAACACCGGGACCGGATGAGCGGCAGCCCGAAGCGGATGGTTCTGAACAGATTCCCGGAAAACCATGCGGACAGGAGACAGGTGGGCGTTAAGTAATCTGGATTGGCTTGCGGCCCTCGACAAGATGGTGATCATCGCACGGGGTTGCCTTCCGTTCAATCAGGCCGACAACCTGTCCGGAATACCGGTCAAAATTAAAATCTTGTAATAATGGCAAGGGCCTTGCATTTCAAGTCAGCAAGGTTGACACGCTCCTCCTTCCTCCTCCCCCTTTGACAAGGCCCTTTTTAGGGCCTTGTCTCTTTTTATGGGATCACCCGCCCAGGCAACAACTTGATTTATTATATTTATAGATAGTTACCTGTTTGATGCCATTTTTCTGGACCATTAACACAAGATGGGCTATTGATTAAAAAAAGTGATGTGTTTTAAAGTTCAGATGAAATTTTAAATTTAAGAACAGTCGAACCAGAAAAAACCAACGAATAGATTGTTTCACGTCCAGGCGGGTGCAACTGTCTTGCGCGTAAAACGCATCCTTCGTATCCGTGCTGCAAGAATCGCAACGTCCATCCGAATTCTCCTTATGGCAACCGACCACGGCTGCGGCCAATTCCACTGCCACCGTCCTGCACTGGCCCGCAGGCCGAACCAGCCCGGCGGATGCGTCTTTTTTTTGACAACCGCCAACCCACCGGGATAAAATGGGAAAATACCCGCTTGGTCTTAAGACCTCTTTTCCCACAAGGAGGTGCAGCATGATCTATTCGAGCCGTCATATCCTTGACCTGCGCAGCCGGCTGCTGGCCATTTCTCCGGAACAATGGCTGTTGTTGGCCGTGGGCATGGTTACCGGGTTTGCCGTGTGGATTCTTTTTAACCGGCGCATCGTTCATCGCATCCTCAACCGACTCAAGGCGACGACCCTAAAGGCCAACGCCATCACGGCCGTCGAGGGCCTCATCGGCGGAACGGTGTTTCTGGTGAATGCCGGGCTTGTCTATGTGGCGACATTGATTGCCAACTTTTTTCTGTTTTCTTTTGCCGTGGTCGGCCTGTTGGTAGGCGCCTGGATTACGATACCGGCCAGCTTTGAATAGGCGGGCCGTGTGCGCCATCGATAGCCATTGACCATCCCGGGCAGCTTTGGGTTGGTCAATCGGTGATTGATGCACGATTCACTGAAATGGAGGTGAAAAGATACGCCCTTAGGCCGCCGATGGTGGCGCCGCTTTTCTCTCCCGATCCAAATGATACAAAGTGGCCCCCACCGGTGCAAAGCTCAGGAAGATCAGGTTCAGCACGGGGATGAGAAAGGGCAATCCGAAGCCCAGATGGAAGAGAGGCGTTTTTCCCAGGGCTTTGAATCGTTGACCAAAAGGCTGGAGGTTGCGGGCGGGGATGAGGTCCGTGTTGTCCCAGGCCAGGAAGATGGCCGCCACCATGGGACCAATGACAGTCAGCAAGGGCCCCAGAGGCGTAAACCAGGCCAGGACCATGATGAACAGCGTCAGCAAAACCGGGATGACGTTACGGGGCAGTTCCTGGCGAACCAGAAATCCCATTTGGTTCAGGATCGACACATGGGGCAGCGCCGTCGCCTTTCCGGTGACCAGGCGTTCGGTAATGCGGGACATCAAATCCATGATAAACACGGCAAACAGTACCTGTGCCAACAGATAGGCAGCCACTGCCGATATGCCCATCAGCAAAAGCGAGAGCAACCAGGAGGCCAGGTGCCAGAGCCAGACGATCCACGGGCTTTCGGGCTGCTGCCACAACAGGGCCAGGATGTCCGCGTGCTTGGCCAGAATCAACCCGGAGACAGCCACCGTCAAGACGGCCACCACGGCAAAACGCAAAAACCCCAGCAGCAACAACCGGGGTGTTCGGACCCCAAGCCACAAACCCTTGAAATTGTATAATATTCCAGAAAATAGGTTCATCTTCACACCTCGGTATCACAAGGATTCAATCCACAATCCGCCCGTTCGGTCACCCCTGCTGAAAGGCAACCACCCGGGACGCATGGGTAAGAAAAACAGCCTTTTTCAGATCGGGGAGCATTTCCTTCAGCACCTCGAGAGTGACCGGGTGGGGATGGGCGATTCCGATGGCGTAGCCCTGGCGCTTGGCTCTTTTTATCAGCAGGTTGAGCTGTTTTCTCACAAACGCTCGGGTCTGCTCGTGGTCGATGAACACATCCCGCTCGGCAAAGGGCAGGTGGAGCAGTTCCGCCGACGGCCGGCACAGAGTGTCTGCAGATGTGCGGCTGTCTATAAAGAATAGGTCCCGCTTTTTCAGAATGGTGAAGATCTGGCGCATCTGCGCGGATGATGCCGTCAGCTTGGACCCCATGTGGTTGTTGACCCCCTTGACACTGGGGACGCGGTCGAGGTTCGCATTGAGCTGGGCGATGAGTTCATCGGGCTTCATGGTGGACAAAAGCGCGCCGGGCCCGGGGTTGACGCTGGGGTAGTTGCCCGGCTCCATGGGCAGATGAAGCATGATCTCAACATCTTTTTTCAGGGCCTGGTCGATGATGCTGTGGTTGAAGGTGCCTTCGGGGAGCACGGAGAAGGTGAGCGGCACATCCAACTCCAGAAACTCTTCGGCCATTTTTCGGTCGTAGCCGATATCATCGATGATGATAGCCACGGGAATGCCGTTGGTAATCGGCTTGATCCGGGTGATGGGAGGTGGTGGCGGCACCGCTTCACGGTTGAACGCTTCGTAATCAGGGACGCTGTGATGGACCGGGCCGGTGTCGGGCCGGGTCACGGGAATGGGCTTGGTCTTGGAGGCCACCGGTGGCACAGGCCGCATGAGAAACCGATTGGCCAGAAGTCCGGCCGTGACCACGAGGCACACCAGCAACGTCACTCCGGCAATGACCTTCATCAACTGAAGCTTGGGGTTGAAGCCTTTATTTTTCTTTTTTTTCCGTGCCCTGGGTTTTGCGGAAACTTTCTTAGCCATTTTTCAGGTCTTTAAAGATATCGTAGCTGATCAGGATGTCCAGCGCACGCAAAACCTGGTTGTCGGAAAAGAGCGCCTCCCGGTCCAGAGGACTGTGTTTGGACTTGAAGCGCTGTAGCGCCGGGGGATCCGGGGGCACTTCTTTCTTGGTCGCTTCCGGCGCGGTCCGGGGCTCTTCGAAAGCGTCGTCCGGATCGGCATCCAGATGATTTTTCAGGTCTTTTTCCTTCAGCATCCGCTCGCCGGTGGTGTCGGTGTCGGAGATGATGCGGTGCTTGACCTCCACATCGGGCTCCACCCCTTTGGCCTGGATGGAACGGCCCGAGGGCGTGTAATAGCGGGCGATGGTGAATTTGAGGCCGTAGCCGTCCCGCAAGGTTTCCACCGTCTGCACGGATCCCTTTCCGAAAGAGGTGGTCCCCAGAATCAGGGCCCGCTTGTGGTCCTGGAGCGCTCCGGCCACGATCTCGGAAGCGCTGGCGCTTCCGCCGTTGATCAGAACCACAATGGGATAATTGCGTTTTACGTCGTCGGCATGAGCCCGAAACACCTTGGTGTTTTGTCCTTCTCGGCCCTTGATGCTGAGGATTTCACCTTCGTCCAGAAACAGGTCGGACACCTCGATGGCCTGGTTCAGGATGCCCCCCGGGTTGTCCCGCAGGTCTAAAATTAGTCCCTTCATGGGTGTCTCGGCGGTTTCCATCGCCTGCAGGGCCTCGATCAGGTCGCCGGTTGTGTTTTCCCTGAAGTTGGTGATCCAGATGTATCCGTAACCCGGCTCGAGCAGCTCCGCCTTGACGCTATAGATGGGAATCACGTCACGTACCAGACTGAAATCAATCGGTTCGGGTGCGCCTTGCCGGATGACGGTAATCACCACGCTGGTGCCTTTGGGGCCGCGCATGCGCTTGACCGCATCCCGCAGGTCTTCACTGGGCGTGCCGTCAACCTTGATAATCTTGTCCCCGGCCTTGATACCGGCGCGGTAGGCCGGCGTGCCTTCGATGGGAGCGATGACGGTCACCAGGTTGTTGCGCATGGTCACGTGGATACCGATGCCGGTAAACTCGCCGTGGGTGTCGATCTGAAGCTCTTTGAGCGCATCGGGTGGAAGCAGGGAGGAATGGGGGTCCAAGCTTCGGACCATTCCCTGAATGGCCGCTTCGATCATTTTCTGGGTTTCGACCTCATCCACATAGTTTCGCTGAATGAGCTCGATCACATCGGAAAAAAGCTTCAAGCCTTTGTAGGTCTCTTCGCTGTTGGCGGACAAATCCCGGTAAAAGCCGTGACCCAGTATCAGCACGGCTGACACGAGCACCATTGCCACCCACATCTTCAGGTGTCGGGTTTTTCTGGCTGTCATTCGTATCTCCTCTAGCCTTTCTTGATCCAACCCAATGGATTCATCGGTTTTCCGTGGTGGCGTATCTCAAAATGCAGCCCGGCGCCGGTCATTGAGCCGGTATCGCCCACGGTGGCGATCACTTCACCGGCCTCAACCGGATCTCCCTTTGACTTGAACTGCTCCTCCAGATGGGCGTACACGCTGTAGTAGTGGTCGCCGTGATCGATGATGAGCATGTTACCAAAGCCTTTGAACCAGGAAGAAAACAGTGTCTGACCGCTGTATACGGCCCGGATCGGTTCGCCCCTGTCCGCTTTGATGTTGATACCGCTTTGAAAATGGCTCACCTTTAATTTGCTGTCTTTGTAATGGCCGAAAAAGGAGACTATTTTACCTTTCACCGGCATCATAAGCAAGCCTTTAAGCGCCGCAAAGGGTTTTTCGGCAACCATGGCTTGTGACGGGTCCGCTGCAAGCGGTTCGGCGTTTAAGGATTCAACCGTCTGGTCCAGGGCCCGGGCGGATGCCTTCAAGGATTCAATGACCGCCAGCTGCAGCGACTTTTTTTCCCGGATCTCCGTGAGCAGCCCTTCCCGCCGGGCCTGTTCGCTGTTCATGCTGTCGATGCGGTCGCTCAGATCTGCCGTAGTCGCCTGCTTGTCGTTTTTCCTGGCGACCAGCTTTGCCAGCAGCGCCTGCATCTCTGCCTTGTCCCGGGACATTTGGGTCAGCACGGCATCGTCATGCGCCAGGATCTGCTCCATGGCACGTTTGCTGGAAAAGAAATCGAACATGGAATCCGCCGATGCCAGGATATGGAACTTACCCAGCCAGCTGAGCTTGTAGAGGGCTGCCAGCCGGCCAGCCACATACTTCTCGTTGAGGTTGGCCCGCTGCTCAATTTCCCGGTATTGCGCTTCGAGCTCCCGAATGCGCAACTCCACGGCCTTGAGCTCCGTAGATAGTCGGGCCACTTTTTTCCGGGCGCTGTCGAGCGCTCTTTCGGTGTCGTCCAGGTCGTTGATGATGGCAGTCTCCGCTTTCGCAAACGAATCCACCTTTTCTCTTGAACGCTCCAGCTTCCGGTTCAGGTTGTCGGTCGCATCGTTCGGCAAACCGGCAGGTAACGCGTCACCTGCCGGCGCCGTACCGGGCTCGTCGATGCGCAGGTAGCTTTCCCGGTTCATGATAAACCCGGTCTGGTCCTCGAAAAGAATCCGGACCCACTCGCCTTCGTATGAGAGTACCAGCACCCGGGCCCCTTTTCGCAAGGTGTTGATAGGCGGGTTATGGCTGCCGGGTCCGGAGCGCATGTTGAGTTCCGAAACAAGGACCGTCGCCGGTTTGGGATCCCCGGCACCCAAAAGCGGCTGAGGGTACACGCTCAAGATCAGTCCAGCCAAGGAAACCAGGCAACACGTCCCGTAACGGGAAATAAGCTTGACCGGTGACATGATCTTCTTGTCCGAGCGATCCATCATTCCTTCACGAACTGTTTAAGGGAAAAAAAGCACCCCAACAGGCCCGTCAGCATGCCACCGCCGAGAATAGCCGCACACGTGCCCATGGAAAAAAACCGAATGGCAACCATCTCGGCACTCAGCGTCTGTTCAAACTGCAGCCCGATGGCCGAAAAGGCGGAAAAGAGCAACCCCAGGCCGAGCAGTCCTCCGGAAAGGCCCTGGATCAGTCCCTCCAAGTAGAACGGAAACTTGATGAAGTTATCCGTAGCTCCGACCAGGCGCATGATATGGATCTCTTCCCGCCTGGCGTAGAGTACCAGACGGATGGTGTTGGCCGCAATGAATACCGTGGCCATGAAGAACATGGCGCCCATACCGTATCCGACCAGCTTGAACAAATTGAAAAAGTTGGCAAAACGGTCGATCCATTGCCGGCCGTACTCCACTTCGGACACCGACGGCAGGCTTTCGAGGCGTTGGGCCAGAAATTCAATTTTTTCCGGCGAGTTGGATTCGGTGACCAAGGTCACTTCAAAGGCGTCGGGCAGCGGATTTTCACGCATGTTGTCAAGCAACGACGTCTGCCGCTGCATCCGCTCTTTCATCAGCTTTAGGGCATCCTCTTTTGAAATGAAGCGAATGCTTTGGATGCCGGCGATCGTCTGAAGCCGGTAGCGGGTGTCCAAACGCTGGGCCTCGGAAGTCTCCGGTGCCAGGTAAACCATGATCCGGACCCCCTTTTTCCAGGCGTTGAACATGTCCTGCGCATTAAGGAAAAAGAGGCCGAAGGCGCTGACGATCAGGATGGACAGGGCAATGGTGATGATGGTCACCAAATTGAGAAACCGGTTTTCCAAAATATCCTTGATGGCGCGTCGGGTGTAGAAGATCATCGCTTCGCCTTTTCAATTTGGAACGCTCGGTGCAGGATCAGATGTCCGGTGGCGTATCCAGCCGTCCTTGTCGGATCTGCAGTACCCGTCCGGTGGCATTTTCGATGAGGGCTTTGTCATGGGTGGCCACCACGACCGTTGCCCCGCGGTTATAGAACATGTGGAGCAGCTGAAAAATAATGGCTGCCGATTCGTCATCGAGGCTGCCGGTGGGTTCGTCGGCCAGGATGATCTTGGGGTCGCCGGCCACGGCCCGAGCGACGGCGACCCGCTGCTGCTCACCGCCGGACAGGCTGGGCGGGTAAGCGGTCATGCGATCTTCCATACCCACCACGCGAAGCACGCTTTTCACCTTCTTTTCGATGAGGCTGCGCTTCTTCCCCCGCACCTCCAGCACCAAGGCCACGTTTTCATATACGGTTCGGGTGGGGATGAGCTTGTAATCCTGGAAAATAATGCCGAATTTTCGCCGGAGCATGGGGATTCGGCGACGGGGAATCCGGGAAAGGTTCATGCCGTCCACCAGGATCTGGCCTTCCGATACCGGTTCGGCCAGGTAGAGGAGCTTGAGCAGGGTGGATTTGCCCGCTCCGCTGGGACCGCTGATGAACAAAAATTCGTTTTTGGCGATATCCAGGGTGGCATCCACCAGAGCCTGCTTGGCGCCGTAGCGCTTGTGAACGTGAAACATCCGGATGACCGCGCTCTTTTCAGCCATGTTGGTCATTGGACCTCGGCAATGTCGATGCTGGGTTTTCCCATGGCCCGGTCAAGCGCCGCCGCCGCAATCTGAAAATCGTAGAGGGCATTGTAGTACCGGGTCATGGTTTCGGAAAGCTGGGTCCGAGCATCGAGGACATCCGTGGATGTAGCCATCTGCTCTTTGAACAGCTCCTCACTGATACGAAATCCCTCCCTGGCCTGATCGATGGCGGATTGAACCGTGACGATGTTCTTCTCAAACTCATCGGCCTTGAGCCAGGCCTGCTTGACCTCCCGCTGGATCTTGTCCAGCAGATCGGTGCGGTTGAGACGCGCTTCGGTCAGTTTGCTTTTCTTTTCCGCAACACCGTATCCGGTCTTTCCCCACTGCCAGAAATCCCAGCGGGCCTGGGCCTGAATGTCCCAGAAGCTGCTGTCTGAGATACCTTCGCCACCGTCCACCTGCCAGTCGGTGCCCAATTTGTAGTAATTGCCTTGAAGCTGAACAGTCGGATAATAATCCTTTTTGGCCAGGCTGACCTCCTTTTCGCGGATCTGTATTTCCAGACCGGCCACGGCGACCTCCACACGTTCCTTTTCCGCCGTGTCCAGGCACTCGGCAAGAGATCGGGACAAAGGTGCATAGTCCAGGATGTCCGATAGCGTCACGGCAGTGCCGATGGGTTGGCGCAGCAGCAGGTTGACGTCAGCCCGCGATATCTCCAGATGGTTTTGGGCCGCCACTAAATCCTGGCGAGCATTGGCCAGCTCGACCTTCGTTTTAAGAAGGTCGTTGAGCGGCGTCATCCCCACCTCGTGGTAATTGACCGCCACTTCCGTCTGGGCCTCCAGCATGGTCACGGCCTCTTCGGCCACAGCCTTGAGCTTCTGGGCCTTGAGCAGGAGGAAATAAACCCGCTTGGCCTCGAAGACGATGTCCCGCCGCACCAGCGCCTCGTTAAGGCGGGCAGCGTCCAGTCCCATCTCGGCCAGTCGATGCTGATTGGTCAGGGCAAAGCCGGTAAACAGGGGTTGGGTGATGCTGGTCACGAAGGCATATTCCTCTTCGGGCTGCACGACCCCTAACGTGGGAATCACCCCGAAGCGGGGCTCGTCGTTGCGGGTATAGTTGTACTCGGCGCTGAAGGTAGGCAGAAACGCCGACCGCCTGGATTTGAGCACGGCATCGGCGGCACGCGTCCGCTCACTGGAAATGCGGGCGGAGATGTTGGCTTGGAGAGCCAGGGCCACGGTTCTGTCCAGATCCATTACAGGCGAAGCCGCCGTCTCGTCACCGCCGGCCGGCATCGCTGCGTTCAGCCACATGCAAAAGAAGGCAACGGATGCCAACAGGCATCGACAGCGGTTCGATGACTGCGGCAATATGGCTGATATCCTTCCGGGGTTTGGCATTGACCGGCAACCTCACAGCTGTTATGAATCGCTCCTAAGCTCAAGGAGTGCTGTTCCCAGTTTTCCTTGCCGAAGCCTCCACTGAATCCCAATGACGGGCTTCTTCCAGTTCGGTGGAGGCTTTTTTATACGAAAAATCCCTTAAAATCAAGTATTTCTTGTAAATCCGGCCGTCTGAAAGGCGCCCCATGAAAAATGAACTGATCCACCTGTTGTGTCAAAAATCCTTCAAATACAGTGAAACACCCGCATTCAAGCTGGTATCGGGCCGCATGAGCCGGTTTTATGTAAACTGCAAACCCACCACCATGAGTCCCCGTGGGATGTTTCTCACCGGCCATTTAATGTTCGCGGCCATTCAAGACAGCGGGGCGTCGGCCGTGGGCGGCCTCACCTTCGGCGCCGACCCCATCGCCATGGCCACTGCATTTGCCTCGGAGCTCAAGGGCCAACCGGTTAACGCCTTTTCCATCCGTAAAAGCCAGAAGGACCACGGCATTGTCAAATGGGTGGAAGGGGACATTCAGCCAGGCGCCAAGGTGGTGGTGATCGACGATGTGGCCACCACTGGCGGATCTACCATCAAAGCCATCGAGCGCGCCCGCAGCGAAGGATTGGATGTCGTTCGGGCGGTGATCCTGGTGGACCGGCAGGAGGGGGGCATGGACAACATCCGTACCCACGTTTCCGACGCAACCGCCATCATCACCCGGGATGAATTGGTGACCTGCTGGAAAAAGAGGGGTAAATAAAATACCTGGGGAGCTCAAAACGTTATTTCGAGCTCCCCAGGTATTTGTTATTGTCTCTCAAATGATCGTACTGTTTCCGTCCACTAATGGCAGCTTTTGGTATATCGGCTAAGGCCACCGCGAGGTTGAAACCGCAGGCGTGGCAGCGCCGCGTTGAGGATAGCGCTGAATCTTCAATACGTGCTCAGCCCAACGAGAACACCGGCGTGGGCCTAAAGATGCCGCTTGTGGATGGAAACTTATTTTGGAAAATAAGTGGCGCAGGCATCTTCCGACTCCCACGTCGTCACCCGGCTTACGGCCATCCCGGGCTCCTTGATCATCTCCTGCAGGCTGTTGGCGATATATACGGCAATGCTTTCCGAGGATGGCGCGACATTTTCAAAATAGGGCAGTTCATTTAAGAACTTATGGTCCAGCCGCTTCATGATCTCTTTCACATATCCCTTGAGAATACCGAAATCGACCAGTACGCTGGCGTCGTTGAGTCGTTCTCCCTTTACGCATACCTCCACCTTCCAGTTGTGCCCGTGAAGGTTTTCGCATTTTTTGGCCACCATGGTCAGTTGGTGGGCGGCAGCGAAATGGCTGACAATTTTTAGTTCGAACATAGATCTATCCGCTCCCATGATCTTGCCGGATCGATGCCGGTGATTCAGTTGGCCACTCTGGATGGACCGCTTTTTAGAATGGTTTTCAATTTACTGGTAAACTTGCGCTCTTCAAGAGCGGCAAATTCCTTGAGGAGGGCCACCTGTTTTTTACTGAGGTTGGTGGGAGTTTTAACGTTGACCTGAACGATCTGGTCGCCACGGTGACCGTTTCTAAGTGAGGGAATCCCTTCGCCCCGCAGCCGGAAGATGTCGCCGGGTTGGGTTCCCTTGGGAATCGTCAGATCACTCTCACCGTTGAGGGTGGGTATGGAGATGGTATCGCCCAAGGTCGCCTGAACAAAGGAAATGGGAATCTGGCACAACACGTTGGTGTCGTCCCGCTTGAAAAAATCGTGGCCTTCCGCGTGAATGAAGACATACAGATCTCCATGCGGCCCGCCGTAGGCGCCGGCTTCGCCTTCGCCGGTGAGGCGGAGACGCGAACCGTTGTCCACGCCGGCGGGAATTCTGACAGAAACCTTCTTGCGGGCAAGCACTTTGCCATGGCCCCGGCAGGTTTTACAGGGCGTGGAGATGACCTGGCCCTGGCCCCGGCATTGTCCGCAGGTGGTGCGGACAGTAAAAAAACCCTGGCTGCGGCCTACCTGGCCGCTGCCGCCGCATTGGGTACAGTTTTCCACACCGGTTCCGGGTGCCGCGCCGCTACCCCCGCAGGTACTGCAGGCTTCCGCCTTTTCCACATCGATCTCTTTTTCCGTGCCGAAGGCCGCTTCCATGAAGGAAAGTTGCATGTCATAGCGGAGGTCGGCACCTTTATTCGCCCGGCTCCTGGACCGGCGACCGCCGCCAAAACCGAAGAAGTCCTCGAAAATATCTCCGAAACTGGAAAATATGTCTTCGAAGCCGCCGAAACCGGAAAAGCCCGATCCCTCCAGCCCCTGATGGCCATACTGGTCGTAAATCTGGCGTTTGTTGGCGTCCCTTAAGACCTCATAGGCCTCGGCAGCCTCCTTGAACTTTTCTTCGGCTTCCCGGTCCCCGGGATTCCTGTCCGGATGAAAGTTTAAGGCCAGCTTTCGGTAGGCCTTTTTCAGGTCCGCATCGCCGGCGTTTCGATCGACGCCGAGCACTTCGTAATAGTCACGTTTGGCTGCCATGGATTGTCCTGGAACGTTACCCCTTCATGTTGTCACGGGCGCGGTGATGTGTTAATTTTTCGTCGTTTAAATGATGCATAAACTTAATGCAAGATGAAAGGTTGTCAATGCAAAGTCGGGAGCTTCCCTTCGTCCGGGAGATGTTCGACAGCATCGCCCCACGTTATGATCTGCTCAACCGCCTGCTCAGCCTCCGCCAGGATGTTGTCTGGCGTAAAAAGATGGTGTCGGCCATAGCCCTTCCCGACAGCGGACGAGTTCTGGACGTGGCCTGCGGCACCGGTGACGTCGCCATTGAGATCTGCAGGCAGAAGGGACCGCGGGTGAAGGTGACCGGTCTAGATTTTTCACCGGGGATGCTTCGCCTGGCCCGGGAGAAGATCCGCCGGAATCGAAACACGGCCATTTCCCTGCTGGCCGGGGACGCCCTGGCGATGCCCTTTGGCGAAGCATCCTTTCACGCAGTGACCATCGCCTTCGGCATCCGCAATATACAGGACAAAGCAGGCGCCCTCAGGGCCTTCTATGAAAGCCTCCTGCCTGGCGGGATGCTGCTGGTGCTGGAACTGGCCACGCCGAAAAGAACCCGTCTGCGCGATGCCTACCTGGCTTATTTTCAAAAAGTGCTGCCAGCTGTCGGCCGCCTCTTTTCCAAACACAGCTTCGCCTATTCATACCTGCCGGATTCGGTTTCCCGGTTTCCGGCAGCCGAGGTCTTCATGACGATCGTGCAGCAAGCGGGCTTTTCCCATGTCACCTGCCGGCGCATGACACTGGGAATCGCCAACCTGTTTGTGGGGGTTAAGCCGCAATGAAATCGATGTCTCGGTAGGTAGCGCACGTTAAAGACCAATAGACCGACCATCAAGGCGTGACACACGCCTTCTTACCCGTTCTGGGGTGCATTCATCTGAAAAAAATGGTCCCAGATGAAATCCAGCCGTTCACAGGCCTGCGTCAACGAGACGGCCGTCCACACGGGCTGACCGGTTTCATCGATTTCGGCGGAGTCACATAGCTTCAGGCGTTTCAGTTTTCCCAGGGCATCTTCGATTTCGAAATCAATGGGGGCCCCGTAAGTCGCTTTAAACCAGCCTTCAATGGCCTCGTCCAGGGCCTTCGCGGTCAATCCCGTTTCGGATTCAACCAGAAAAATATATCCCAGCAGCGCCTCTTTGAACTCCTCTTCCTCCGCATCGGCGATGATGTGGTAGAATACGCCGGCATTGTTGTCCAGATTCTTGAAATAAAGATTGTCACCCAAGGTTTTCATAAATTTTATTTTGCGGTTTTTGTAACTGTTCCACTGTTTGAAAAGAAACGCTCCGATCGCCGCCAGGGCCGTCACGCCGCCCACCATGCCGGAAATCTCCACAGGGCCCAACGTCGGGATCTCACCGCTGCCGACGAAAACGGCGCGGGACATCAACCACAGGATGCTCGCCATGGCGACCAGGCCCGCACCGGCCTTTAAAATGACCGATATCCCGCCACCGACGGCAAAACCGCCCATGAGCAGTTTGTCTTTGAGTTTCATGCGCACCTGGGCGTTGGGAAAAAGCATTTCCAGATCCCCTTTGGGAATGTTCTTGAAGAGCTTTACGATCATGGATCCCGGGCTAAAGTTCAGATCTTTACGCTTTTGCACCTTGAAGTAGGACTCATCCTTGTATTTGATGATCAGCGCCACTCTGTCGTAGACGGTGACGTCGACGAGTTCTTCTTTGAAGAGCCATTTTTTGCGCCTGATCCGACGGGATTGGACTCCCCGCCTGAAAATCAATTGGTTCTCAAAATCCTCGAAATCCACGAAGAGGTTGATCTTGAAGAGCGATTCCCGGTTCATGGCGAATGTCAGATCGGTGGCGGTGATTTGCCGATAGTTGGCCTGGTTCAAGACCTCTTTAAATGCCGCCATGAGTCGGGCTTCATGGTCGCTGCGGTCCTCGCGGGAAAAACGGCGGACCGTTATCGTATCGCTGTCAGGGTTGAACGGCTGATAGTTTTCTTTGAGGCTTTCTGTTTGCGTATGAAATTCAAAATGGAAGAGGCTGTCAAGAATGCGGCTGAAACGAAGAAAGGCTTCCCGGTCTATGGGTGTGACCGTCTCGCGGTTGGATAAATCGTCTATGAGGTCCGCTTTGCAGACGGGAATGAATCGTTCTCTACCTGGAGGGTCTGCCATGGGCGATATCCTTATCGTTTCCTTTTAACATATACCATAATGCCCCCGGAGGATGTTTTAAAGCGTCGCGCATCTAAACCAACGCCAACCGATTCGATGCCTGCAATACATAATGGCCCTCCGGGCAAAAGCGGTGGGCTTGGGACCGGAAGACCATTTGCATGGGTGATGAGGGCGACGGCGTTGCATCCTGGCTTCGTACAACCCGCCTGAAACCATTATCGTGCCTTTTGTCGGAACCGAACACCGGAACCCCTCAAGTCATATTGTATTTCGGCATCCCGAAATCAATCCGCCCAATCCAGGGTTCGTTGGACCGCCTTTTTCCAACCGCGGATACCGGCCTGGCGCCTACGGTCATCCATCTGCGGCTGCCAGATCTTGTCTGTCGACCAGTATTGTTTCAGATCCTCCATGGAGGTCCAATATCCCACAGCCAGGCCCGCGGCATAGGCGGCGCCCAATGCCGTGGTCTCGGTAATGGACGGCCGGATCACCGGCACGTTGAGCAGGTCAGACTGAAACTGCATGAGCAGTTCGTTGGCCACCATCCCCCCATCGACCTTGAGGCTGTTGAGCTCAACGCCCGAATCCTTTTTCATGGCCTCCATGATGTCCAGGGTCTGGTAGGCATTGGCCTCCAGTGCAGCGCGGGCGATGTGGCCTTTGTTGACATAGCGGGTGAGGCCGACAATGACCCCGCGGGCGTCGGCGCGCCAGTAGGGGGCAAAAAGGCCGGAAAAGGCCGGAACGATGTAGGTGCCGCCGTTGTCGTCCACCGTTCGAGCCAGCGTTTCCACCTCCGGTGCCGACGCGATCAGCCCCAGGTTGTCGCGCAGCCACTGCACCAGGGCACCCGCAATGGCCACCGACCCCTCCAGGCAATACACCGGCTTTTCTCCACGGATCTGGTATCCCACGGTAGTCAACAGGCCATGGGTGGATTGGACCGGCTCGGTGCCGGTATTGAGCAACATGAAACAGCCGGTACCATAGGTGTTTTTTGCCTCGCCGACCTCAAAACAGGTCTGGCCCACCAGGGCGGCCTGTTGGTCGCCCAGGGCACCGCACACCGGTACTGTCGCCTGCAGAGGACCGTCCTTGAGGGTATGGCCCCAGGTGTTCCTGTCGATTGAAGGCACGATATGCGGCATCATCTGCCGAGGAATACCCATGATCTTGAGGATCTCATCATCCCAGGCCAGGGTCTCCAGGTCCATGAGCAGGGTGCGTGAGGCATTGGACACATCGGTGACATGGGCGCCGCCGGATGCACCGCCGGTGAGCTGCCAGATAATCCAAGTTTCAATTGTGCCGAAAAGGGCCCGGCCCCTTTCCGCCGCCACCCGTGCCTCAGGGAGGTTGTCCAGAATCCATTTGACCTTGGGCCCCGCAAAATAGGTGGCGATGGGCAGCCCGGTCTTTTTACGGAAGCGGTCCTGACCGCCGTCTTTTGCCAGGGAGTCACATATTTCATCGGTTCTCGTACACTGCCAGACAATGGCATTAAAGAACGGCTGGCCTGTTTTCCTGTCCCAAACCACCGCGGTTTCACGCTGGTTGGTGATGCCAATGGCGGCCAGATCGTCTCCTTTTAGCCCCGCTTTATTCATCGCGCCGCGGATCACTTTTCCGGTGTTGTTCCAGATTTCCATGGGGTCGTGTTCCACCCACCCGGGCTGGGGAAAGATCTGCCTGTGCTCCATCTGGTCCATGGCTACGATCTGCCCGTCATGATTGAAAATGACAAAACGGTTGCTGGTGGTCCCCAGGTCGATGGCTCCGATGTATGCGGCCATGATAAAATCTCCTTCTTGGGTGTGAGGTGACCTTTTAGGATCGCGGTGTTTGGCTCTATTTTTGCCGAAGTTTGAACGGGTCGAGGGTTGAAAATGGATACCGTAACTGCGGCTGACTATTTCGCCGGACTCGGCCTATTTCAGTATCACTTCCCGGCTTTCGCTGTAAAGGTAGAAGCACCGGTTGATGTCATTGGATCAAGGCCCAGGTTTTCTGCCGGCAGATCCATGGACATGCCAAGCAGTTGAGGGAAGAGAATGGCCTTGAGCCTTCCCTGGGTCGGGTCCGCATGAGGGTGCTGGCGACGGGTTTCGTCGAATTGCAGCTGGCAATAGGTGCATGCCGAACAGAGCATCTCCGCACCGGCTTCCTGGGCCGATGCCAGTTTTTTTTCCATCAAGGCCAGGGCGAGTTTTTGGTTGTTGCCCCAGAGCGGGTTGCCGCAGCACTCGGTCCGCCGTGTCCAGAAGACCGGGGTTGCTCCGGTTACAGCGACCAACGCTTCAAAAAGATGGGGAGCCGTGGGGTTGTCGAATCCGGTGACCTCGGCCGGTCGCAAAGCGTGGCAGCCATAATGGGCGGCCACCTTGAGGCGTTCGAGCGGTGCGCGAACGTAATCCTGCAAGCGTCTCGTGCCCACCTTGCTATAGAGGAACGACAGGAGGTGGGTAACATCACTGCGATCGCTCCAATGCAGGTGTTCAGCGGATAGGTGACTATTGATGCGATCCCTCAGGGCAGGTTTGCGACGCAGCCAATAGAGGGCATGCTTGAAGCTGCCGAAACAGCATTTGCAGGGCGTCAGAATATCCACCCCCTGCGCTTCCGCCAATGCCAGATCACGGGCGGCCGATAGAAGGAAGGCGCTGAAATCCTGATGGCGGACCGGATAGCCGCAGCAGTTCAGATCCATATCGATCAGCTCGACCTCCAGAGCAGACAGGACCGATCGGGTTGAGCGATCATAGGCGGGCAAATGAAAAGGGATTTTACAGCCAGGAAAATAAAGCAGCTTCATGACGGCTCCCCCTCGGTGTTGACACGGGATCGCCGTGCGGCTTTCATTCGTGACCAGCCGCGATTGCGCAGTTCATAAAGCACGTCGGCCACACGGATATGCTGAGGGCAGTGCTCCTGGCACTGATAACAGGTAACGCAGGCCCAGACCATGCGGGAAGCCAATGCCAGTTCCTTCTGCTGCATGCGCAGCAGATTGGTGACCAGATGAGGGCCGATCTCGGGATCCAGGTCGGGTTCGGTGGCGGCGGCCACCACGGGGCAGACGCTGGTGCAGACCGCACATTGGACGCAGGCCTGGAAGGTGGACGGGTCGTCGCACAACTCCATTGTGTCTTCTTTGGCTGCAGACGAACCCTCCGCGGTCATTGCCAGCAGCAGCGCCCCGGAGGGGGTCCGCACCGCCCGGGCGTGCAAATCGGGAAAACCCTGGTCGGCCAGGCTCGCTTTGGACGCTCGCCATAGGTCTTGAAGGTCCAACCCCGATGGACAAACCTGAGTGCATCGGTAGCATTCGGTACAGATGAAGCTGCCCTCGGAGAAGGTTTCCAAGCGCACCGCCGGCAGGTCGCGGAAGGATATCTTGGCCAGGGCAATCAGCTTTTCAGAAGGTAGGATTTCACGGTTGCCGATGATCTGGGCGCTGGGCGCCACGCTGCAGACCCGGCTGCAGGCCCCGCAATGCGTACAGCCGTCCAGAGACAGCACACGCCGGGTTTTGAGGTTTAGGGGGAGCGATGCCTCCGCAGGGCCCACGGCCCGCAGTGCCAGCGTCAGCGGTGTCGTCAACAGGTGTCTGAATTTGGTAAAGGGCAGCAGTGCCAGGGTGGCGAAGCAAACCAAGTAGTGCAGGTGCCGAAGCAGTTCATCCGCCCGCATTCGGTTGAGTGCGGCGGCGGCCGGTTTGATCAGGATGGCGACGGGCAGGGAGGCGAAGGCCGCCGTGGGGCGGCTGTGGCAGACCGCACAGTTCTCCTCGTTGATCTCTCGCCCCACTTCGAGCAGTTCAGGCGAGATCTCCGGCGCTGGATCGAAGACCACATGATAGTCCCTGGCCCACACGGCCCTCAGCGGTACCACTTCTTCGGCATCATCGCTGCGCAGGTAATCGTCGACCATCTCATCGAAAATCGGCTGGGAGACGATCTGAGTCGCTTCGAGCAGAAAGCCGGAGAGGATCATCAACAACAGGAGCAGCAAAGGCAGCAAATCGTTTCGGCCGGTGATCTTTTTCTGGGCGGGGATCTTGAGGCGGCGTACCAGGGCGATGCTCACCCCCGCAAGGACGATGACCCCAAAAAAATTGCGCAGGAAGAAATATGGGTTTAAGGTAGAGGCGTAATCGGAGAAGAGGCGCAGGGTGACCATGTCTTCCAAAGCGTGAAATACCAGCAGGAGCCCGAAGCCCCAGAAGATGAGCATGTGCATCAGCCAGCGTAGGCGGTGCCTCTTAAACAGGTCGACCTGAAACAGAACGTCGCGCAATACGGCCATCAAGACCATCGGCAGGCGGCGGTTGAAGATAGCCACGGCCAATCCCCGCAGAGCTGCAACGGTGCGTTGACCAACCGAGCCCGGAGCCTCGGGACCAATGTCGATGGTGAACCATTGCTTCAGCCGCCAAAGCAACCCGGCGAAGCAGATCAGGAGCGACAGATACAGCGTTGTTTCAAACAGCATGAGGTCCCTTTACCATTAAGATCGTACCTGTCCACGGTCGGCACCGTTCAACCGGATGCCCACTTGGCGGCCAACCCGATTCATTGAAACCCCCATGGCTGCCATCATCGCCAAACCGGCAGGGATTAGGACGACTTTGCGACCTGCTGCGCGATGGCCTGAACCGCCCCCCAGGCGCTGGCCACCGCCAGCCCGACGCCCGATTTGGTCCGCATCCAGTCCTGGTGGGCCAGAATGGAGCCCGCTGCATAGAGACGCTCATGCACGACCTGGCCATTGGCGTCAACGGGTTGGAAATGGGCATCGGTTTCGATACCGGCCCGGCTGACGGCATGCCCTTGGGGCGCCAGGAACGTTTCCGCGTACCACTCGTTCCGATGCCTTGGCTGATGCACAGGCAGATTGAACAGGGCTTCGTGAATGCCATCCCGTTCTGGAGTCAGGCCTTTGCCAATGAAGCGGCCCGTGGCCAGCAATACCCGATCGGCCAGGACGCCGTGCTCGGCTGTGCTATTGCCGATCTGTAGTTCAAAGCCGCCGCCTGCTACAGACCGGGCGTCGAGCACGCGGAGATGATAATGCGCCTCGACGGTCAGCGCCGGCAAGTGCTGCTCGAAAGCCTCCTTGAGGCGCAGACCAGTAATGGCTGGCGGCATGGTCGGGATCTCAAACACCCTTGCATTGAGGCATTTCTCAATGTCGGCCAAGATTTCAGATGTTTTATAGATGCCCAGGACGGCGGGCAAGCCCACAAAGCCGACCCCTTTGACATGAGGTGCGATGGCGGCTGCAAACCGCTTACGTTCAGCTTCTACTTCGAGCATTCGGGCAACATGTTCGGGGTATTTGGGTCCATGCACGCTGGTGCCAGGAACGTCGATGGTGGCGGTTCTCAGGCCGGGCCAGGCCTGGCCCAGCGTCTCGACCATCTGGCGGGCGCTGAAACCCCTCAAGCCAACCAGATCGACGATCAGGCAGGGAGCCTTGGCGGCCAGGGCCTGGCTGCCTGCCCACATGCTTTCCGGTACGCGATAGGTTCGTTTGACAGTACCTACAGGGGTCAACAAGGTGGTGTTGCGATCCAGGTGCCCTTTGTAGGGCAGCCCGATCTCCGCCAGGTAACCGGTCAGGGTATCCATGGCTGCGCGGATCGCGTCGGGCGCCAGTCGCGCATATGGGTGCTGGGGTTCAGCGGTCACCAATTCGTTCAAGGCGTCCCATGGATCGTCTCGCTCGAGGCGTGCTTCTGGGGGATAGACCCCTAGCAGGTCAAAGACTCCGCTGGCATAGATCACCTCTCCGGTGAGGCCTGCCTGAACGACGCGGAGGCCCTGTTTGGCGGCAAAAAGCGTGGCGGCCATTCCTGCCATTCCTGCGCCGATGACCATCAGCTGGCATTTGGTATTGTCGGATGACATCTGCATAAGGAGATATACCTCAACAGGCGGGACGGGCTGCCTTGCGGGCAATTCTATTCAGTAAGCTCTAACCCATAGAGACCGCAATGCAGCGCCTCTTGCAATTCCGCCTGGGACACGGCCTGCCCCCACAGTATGGGTTGTATCCCTCGCCATCGCTCGTTGAGAAAATCGCGCAACTCGTCAATCCCCTGATCGGCGGTCAACAGTCCTTCGTTGTATAGGTGAGCTGTCATCCGCAAGCTGCAGAACGCCCCCTGGCAAGGGCCTTTGCCCACACGGCTGCGCTGGCCCAGCTCACGCAGGCTTGGTCGTTCGCCCTCTTCCTGAATTTTGGCGGAAATCTCGTCGACAACGCTGGTCGGTACCATTTCGCATTCGCAAAGAAGCAGGTCCGATGGATTTTTTTTCTGAAACCACATCTTGGGGGTCAGCCCAGCTTCTGTCCACCTGCCCGAGTTGGTTGCCGGAAGCGGCTTGGTGCGGGTCTGGCAGGCTTCGCCAACCCCCAGGAGCGCGCAGACCCGATCAGCTGTTTTCTCGGCCATCAATCGATAGGTGGTCAGTTTACCCCCGGTGATGGTCAGGAAGTTGCTGATCCCGTCTTCGCTGTGATCGATGAGGGCAAACCCCCGGCTGACCGCTCGATCATCGGTGGTGGGTGCTAACTGGACCAGAGGCCGCACACCGGCATACGCTCGGATAAAGCGTGTTTCGGCCAGTTTAGGAATCAGGGCGATGCCGTCCGGTAGCATCGCGTCGATCTCCGCCACTGTCGGGCGTTTTTTTTCAGGATCGTCGATGCGCACAGACGTGGTCCCAAAGATGGACACCGTACCGCCCGGAACCAGGATATCTCCGTCGGTGGCCTTGCGCAAGCGATTGATGACCCGGTGGGACAGGCGGTTCTGGGTAATTATAAGGCTGCCCTGGGAGTAGAGCATGTTGATCCTGGGGCCAGCCATAGCGGCCACTTTACCGGCCCAGGCGCCGGTGGCGTTGACGATCACATCGGCAGTGATGGTGATGCGTTCGCCCGTGCGGCAGTTTACCAAATGGGCGCGATTGATACGTGCACCTGTTTTTTCGAAGCTCACAATCTTGGTATTGCGCAGGACCGTCGCGCCGTGGGCCTGGGCGTCGGCCAGATTGTCCAGCGACAGCTTGAACGGATCCACGCATGCATCCGGTACGCTGTAGACCGCGATGGTTTCCGGTGAAAGGACCGGCTCCAATTCGAGGGCGTCTTTGATCTCTATCGCCCGTGCGTCAATTCCGCACTGGCCGCAGCGATCGGCAAAGTCGGCTATGTAAGCCTCGTCATCGCCGGCAACGGCCACGAACAGGCCACCGGTTGTCTCAACACAGTGGGGTGCCAGCCGTTTGATCAGTTCGCTTTCCTCGCGACACTCCTTTGCCGAGGCTGGGTCGGATGCGATGTAGCGGGCACCGCTGTGCAATAGCCCGTGGTTGCCTCCTGAAGCACCGGCATTGATGTCCTGTTTTTCAACCAGAAGGCAGCCAACGCCGCGAAGGGCGAGATCCCGGGCCAGCCCAGTACCGGTGGCGCCGCCACCGATGATCAACACCTGTGTTTCAGAGGACTGGTCCATTTCGTTCCCGCAATTGCGGTCATGGTCGATGCCTGAACGCAATGACAAAAGGTTTCACTTGTGAAAAACACGCTCGAATGGTACACTAACGAACACATTTCAAATGTCATTACAACAAACTTAATAAAAAGTACCATACAAGATGTTGTTTGTCACCAATAATTGTTCGTTTTAGACCAATCATGGCCGCATTATTTCTAAAACGAAAACATTTTATCTCCTCCTATCGGAAGTCGTGTAACATGACAGGCAAAAAAGCGCCGACCGGCCCACCATCCCAAACAATGACGACCGGAAAAGTGGCCCCGGTTCGCAAAAGGCACGATAAAATAACAAAGATGGTCCGGTCTCAGGGATTTGTAACCATTGAAGCCTTGGCCCAGGCCTTTTCGGTGACGCCACAGACCATCCGTAGGGACATCAATTCGCTAAGCGAAAAGGGCCAATTGTGTCGATACCATGGCGGAGCCGCCATTCCCACCTCCACCGAAAATGTGGCTTATAACGAACGAAAAGTGCTCTGCTTCCGCGAAAAGCAGAAAATTGCCCAACTGCTCGCCCAACATATACCAGACAACGTCTCCTTGTTCATCAATATCGGCACCACCACCGAGGCCGTCGCCCACGCCCTGTGCAACCACAAACGCCTGCGAGTAATTACCAACAACCTCAACGTCGCCGCCATCATGAGTACAAATGAAAACTTCGAGGTGATCGTCACTGGCGGCATGGTACGCCAACGGGATAAGGGCATCATCGGCGTCGCCACCATCGATTTTATCAGTCAATTCAAGGTAGATTACGGCATTATAGGCATCAGCGGTATCGATATCGACGGAACCCTTCTGGATTTCGACTATCGCGAAGTGCGGGCGGCAAGGGCCATTATCGACAACTCGCGAAGTGTGTTTCTAGCCGCCGATCATACCAAGTTCGGCAGAAATGCCATGGTCCGTCTGGGAAACATCGCCGAAATCGACAGCCTGTTTACGGACCGTCGGCCGCCTTCCGGGCTGGCAGAAATCATCGCCGCATCGGAAGTCGAACTCCACGTCGTCTGACGGGTATGCCTGCGGCCGAACGCAAGACCAACCGGGTTTAACGGCAGGAGTTACCGGCAAGCCTGTCTTTTCGCTTACGAAAGCGGCTTTTTACTTAATACGCGTATAGTCTCTATGAATTTTCACTTGCGAAAACAAAAGTGGGATGTTAATTTAATTGTGATCGACCCTCTTCTCTTTTCATATCCGAACCATAGCGCAATATCTGCAGAATCGGAGTCAGAACGATGCGCTTGATGCTCCAGAATGTCAGCAAAGTGGTGGGTGGAGAAACACATCTCCGAAAGATAGATCTTGCGTTTGAGGAGGGATCCCGAAACGTACTGCTGGGCCGAACCCTTTCCGGCAAGACCTCCCTGTTGCGTGTCATGGCCGGACTGGACCGGCCTACCAGCGGCAAAATTATCATAGACGGCCAGGACGTTACCGGTGTTTCCGTGAGAAAACGAAGCATCGCCATGGTCTATCAGCAGTTCATCAACTACCCTTCCTTGACTGTCTACAACAACATCGCCTCTCCCCTTAAGATTAGCGGCATCCCGAAAAAGGAGCTGGACCGACGGGTGCGCGAGACAGCGGAAATGCTCCACCTGGAGGACATGTTGGACCGGATTCCCGCGGAGCTGTCCGGCGGCCAGCAGCAGCGCACGGCCATCGCCCGCGCACTGGTTAAAGATGCCCAGTTGCTGCTTTTGGACGAGCCTCTGGTCAACCTTGACTACAAGCTTCGGGAAGAGCTTCGCGTGGAGCTTCAGGAGATTTTCCGTAAACGATCCGCCATCGTGGTGTATACCACGACCGAGCCTTCCGAGGCGCTGATGCTGGGCGGCAATGTCGTGGTCCTTGACGAGGGGAGGATTCTGCAGACCGGCGCGACGACCGGCGTGTATCAGTGTCCGGAAACCCTGAGAGTTGCAGAAGTTTTCAGCGACCCACCCATCAACGCCCTCGACAGTGTGGTGAAAGACGGTGAAGCCGTCATGGGAGACGACATCCCGATCCCCCTGACCGGGCACCTTGCCGATCTTGCATCCGGAGCATACCGCTTTGCCTTCCGATCCAACCACCTGTGGCTTTGCAGCCAAAGAGACGGAGACATCGCCATTACCGGCAAGGTAGAGTTGGCCGAAATCAATGGTTCGGAAACCTTTATTTATGTCCATCGTGGGAAAAGCGCTTTTGTGGTACAGCAGGATGGGGTGCACCCCTTTTCCATGGGCAACAATGTCACCGTGTTCATCAACCCCATGCACCTTTTTGTCTACGACACAGCCGGCCGGCTGGTGGCCGCTCCCCCAGCCGCCGCCGGTTATTCGTCATAGCGATAGCCAGGAGAACGCCATGGCGCGCATAGAATTCGACCACATCGCCCACGCCTATTACCCGAACCCCACAGCGTTATCGGATTATGCACTCAAGGAAATCAATGCCGTGTGGGAAGACGGAGGGGCCTACGCACTCCTCGGCCCTTCCGGCTGCGGCAAGACCACGTTGCTCAATGTGATTTCCGGACTGCTGAAACCCAGCAAGGGCCGGGTGCTTTACGACGGCATCGATGTGACCGACCGCCCCCCGGAAAAGCGCAACATCGCCCAGGTGTTCCAGTTTCCGGTGCTTTACGACACCATGAGCGTTTTCGACAATCTGGCGTTTCCGTTAAAAAACCGGGGCTTCAATAGGGCGGACACCGTTCGGCGGGTGCAGGAAGTGGCCGAAATCCTCGACTTGACACCGGATCTTGAGAAAAAAGCAGCCGGCCTGAGTGCCGATGCCAAGCAGAAAATATCCCTGGGCCGCGGCCTGGTAAGAAGCGATGTGGCGGCGGTACTCTTCGATGAACCTCTCACGGTCATCGATCCCCATTTGAAATGGCACCTTCGGCGCAAGCTCAAGGAGATCCACGAGCAGCTGAAACTTACGCTGATCTATGTCACGCACGACCAGGTGGAGGCGCTGACCTTTGCGGATCAGGTGATTCTCATGTACGAAGGCGAAATCGTTCAGGTCGGCACACCGGAGGAGCTTTTCGAAAATCCGCGGCACAAATTCGTCGGTTATTTTATCGGAAGCCCCGGAATGAATTTTCTGCCCTGTGTCCTTGAGGGCCATGAGGCCAAGGTCGACGGGATATCCATCGCATTGGAACCGGAAACGGCCGCGTTGGGGGTTAAGGCCAGAGGGGCGCTGGAGCTGGGCATCCGTCCCATGCACTTAGAGGTACACGGATCGCCCGTCGACGGCGGAGTGCCGGCGACCATGAAGGCGGTGGAAGACCAGGGCAGCTTCAAGATTCTGACGGCTCTCCTGAATGGACACACCGTGAGAGCCCGCGTACCCGAAGGATATCCGGTTCCGCAAAATCAGGTTTGGCTGAGGTTTCCGCCGCAGCGGACCAAACTTTTTGCCGACGAACGGCTGGTCAGATAAAGGGAGGACCCCATGGAAAAATGGGCGGACAACAAAGCGTGGTTCCTGGTGCTGCCGGTTTTCGTCGTCGTGGCCTTCAGCGCCATCATCCCGCTGATGACTGTGGTCAACTATTCGATCCAAGACATCTTCGGCCCGGGCAATGCTGTCTTCGTGGGGACCGAATGGTTCAAGCAGATGTTGACCGACTATCGCCTGCACGACGCCTTGTGGCGGCAATTTCTGTTCTCCGGGCTGGTACTGCTTATCGAAATACCGTTAGGCATACTGATCGCGCTGGCCATGCCCAAAAAGGGCTGGGGCGTCTCAGCCAGCCTGGTAACGCTGGCCATCCCTCTGTTGATTCCATGGAATGTAATCGGCACCATTTGGATCATCTTCACCCGGCCGGATATCGGTTTGTTCGGCGTAGGGATCAACAGCCTGGATCTTCTCAGCGTCCCCTTTGACCATACCGCCAGACCGTCTTACGCATGGGTCACCCTGATGGCCATGGAGGTCTGGCACTGGACGCCGCTGGTGGCGTTGCTCTGTTATGCGGGTCTGCGAGCCATCCCGGAAGCCTATTACCAGGCCGCTAAAATTGACGGCGCCTCGGCCTGGGCGGTCTTTCGCTATATCCAATTGCCAAAGATGCGCGGCGTATTGACCATCGCCGTGCTGCTGAGATGGATGGACAGCTTTCTCATCTACGCCGAACCCTTTGCACTGACTGGCGGCGGCCCTGGAAACTCAACCACCTTCCTGTCCATCTACCTGGTCAAACTGGCAACCGGCCAGTTTGACCTCGGTCCTGCAGCGGCCTTTTCCCTGATTTATTTTCTCATCGTTCTGCTGTTCAGCTTTATCTTCTACCAAGCGCTGCTGAATGTCGGGAAAGGAGAAAAAGTCTCATGAAAATCAAAAAGAGAACCTTTGCTTTACTCTTCTATTTCATCATCCTCGTTGTGCCCATATACTGGATGCTCAACATGTCTTTGCGAAGCAATGCAGACATACTGAGCACGTTTTCCCTCTACCCGGCCGACATCACTTTTGAAAACTACATCAAGATCTTCACGGATCAAACCTGGTATTCGGGCTATATCAACGCCATGATCTACGTCAGTCTGAACACCGTCATGTCCCTGGCTTTTGCCCTGCCCGCGGCCTACGCCTTTTCCCGGTTTAAATTCCTCGGCGATGGGCAGATGTTTTTTTGGCTGCTGACCAACCGAATGGCTCCGCCGGCGGTTTTTCTGTTGCCCTATTTTCAGCTTTACTCGACCGTCAACCTGATCGACACCCATATCGCCGTGGCCTTGGCGCACTGCCTGTTCAATGTCCCGCTGGCGGTTTGGATCTTAGAGGGGTTCATGTCCGGCATCCCCAAAGAGATCGACGAAACCGCCTTTATCGACGGGTACTCCTTCCCGCGGTTTTTTTTCACGATCTTTATTCCGCTGATCCGGGCGGGTGTGGGTGTGACCGCTTTTTTCTGCTTCATGTTCAGCTGGGTCGAGCTCTTGTTTGCCCGGACGCTCACGGTTACCGAGGCAAAACCGATTGTCGCCACCATGACCCGAACCATTAGTGCAACCGGCCTGGACTGGGGCCTGCTGGCAGCCAATGGCATCCTCACCATCGTTCCGGGTGCCCTGGTCATCTGGTTCGTACGCAATCATCTGGCCAAAGGATTTGCATTGGGTCGCGTCTAAGGGGGAATCAGCATGCGTTTCGAATGGATGTATTGGACCGTCCCGACAGCGATTTTCTTTACCACCATCTTCCTGATGATCGCCGGCATGCTCGTCTGGGAGCTGGTGTCGCCAACCGTTGAGCGTCGCGGATTCTTGAAGATCCCGACGACAAGGGGAACGCGATTTTTTGTCGGTTTGTTGGGCACCGCCTATATCCACCTGGCCTGGCTAGGGTTCACGGATCTGAATTTATGGTTTGCACTTCCCATTTCAGCGGTCTGGGTGGTTATCATGATGCGCTGGGGATAAACCGTTGTCTTAAGACCACCAGCAATCCAGCACCGCGTATCAAAAGAGGACGTGTCTCCGTCGATGGGCGATCTCAGCCTTCACGCCCGCGATTCCGTCCGACAGTCCCAACCCTACCCATGAAGGCTTAAAGGAGGAGTCCCATGAAAGTAAAAATGAGAAAGACGATGCTCCTGGGTGTTGCATTGGCGGTCATGGTAGCCATGGCGGCAGGTCCGGCCATGGCGGACATGGCAGCCGCAAAGAAGTGGGTTGACGAGGAGTTCCAACCCTCGACCCTGTCCAAAAAGGAACAGCTCAAGGAAATGGAGTGGTTCATCAAGGCGGCCCAACCGTTTGTCGGCATGAACATCAAGGTCGTCTCCGAAACCATTCCCACGCATGAGTATGAGGCCAAAACGCTGGCCAAGGCCTTCGAGGAGATCACCGGCATCAAAGTCTCGTTCGACCTGATTCAAGAGGGCGACGTCATTGAAAAGCTGCAGACCCAGTGGGCGTCGGGCCAGAATATTTACGACGCCTGGATCAACGATTCAGACCTGATCGGCACCCACGCCCGTTATGGCTATGTGGTACCCCTGTCAGACTTCATGGCCGGTGAAGGCAAAGACGTGACCCTGCCGACCCTGGATGTCGATGACTTCATGGGCAAGTCTTTCACCACGGGTCCGGACGGAAAGCTCTACCAGTTGCCTGATCAACAGTTTGCCAACTTGTATTGGTTCCGCTACGACTGGTTCAAACGCCCGGACTTCCAGAAGCAGTTCAAGGAGATCTACGGCTATGAACTCGGTGTTCCGGTCAACTGGTCGGCCTACGAGGATATTGCCGAGTTTTTCACCGAGCATGTCCGTGAAATCGACGGCAAGGCTGTCTTCGGACATAACGACTATGGTAAAAAGGCGCCTGATCTGGGCTGGCGCTTTACTGATGCGTGGCTCTCCATGGCCGGTGCCGGTGACAAGGGGATTCCCAATGGCAAGCCGGTGGATGAATGGGGCATCCGCATGGAAGGATGCCGGCCAGTCGGTGCAACCGTTGCCCGCGGTGGAGCCGCCAATGGTCCGGCGGCCAAGTACGCCCTTCAAAAATACATGGATTGGCTGAGAAAATACGCGCCTCCGGGCAGCCTGGGCATGGATTTTTACACCTATCTGCCCTTTCTGGCGAACGGCAGCGTGGCCCAGCAGATTTTCTGGTACACAGCCTTCGTACCCAGCATGGTCGCCCCGGGGCCCACGGTGAATGAGGATGGTACCCCCAAATGGCGCATGGCTCCCTCGCCCCATGGCCCTTATTGGGAAGAGGGCATGAAGCTGGGCTATCAGGACTGCGGATCCTGGACATTCATGAAAAGCACGCCGCTCGAACGCCGCAAGGCCGCCTGGCTGTTTGCCCAGTTCTGCGTGGCCAAGACCACCTCTCTCAAAAAAGCCCACGTGGGATTGACCCCCATCCGGGACAGCGACATCAATCATGAATCCTTCACCGAACGGGCACCCAAACTGGGTGGTCTGGTGGAATTCTACCGCAGTCCGGCCCGCGTGGCCTGGACGCCGACCGGCGTCAACGTACCCGATTATCCGAAACTGGCCCAGCTGTGGTGGCAGAATATCGGTGAAGCGGTTTCCGGTGAAGTGACCGTGGACACGGCCATGGACAATCTGGCCAAAGAGATGGACAGGGTTCTGGAACGCATCGCCCGCTCCAAGACCCAGGGTGAGTGCGGCCCCCAACTGAATCCGGAGAAGGATGAAGCCTACTGGCTGAGCCAGCCCGGATCCCCCAAGGCCAAGCTGGCCAACGAAAAACCAAAAGGGGAAACGGTGGATTATGACAAACTCATCGAGGCCTGGCGCGCAGGAAAGGTGAAATAACCCGACGCCAAACCTGAGACGACACAACCGGGGCCGGCTCTTTTTATGAGCCGGCCCCATTTATTTTAAACCCTCCTGTCCGATTCCATCATCGATTGGACCGTCCGCCGTGCCGCAGTTGGGCAATCGGGCTGCGACGATCCGATCAGATCCATTTTGGTGCCGGGATTAGCGTTTGACTTTGAACACCGCCTTGGTTAAATACGGCCCAACCAATGAACGATCAGGAAAGGACAACTCATGAACGATGCAGATAAAACCGCTTGTATATCGCCGATTCGTCTGGGATACCGCAGCCAGTTCAAATTTAAATGCCACCCGGGGGTGTCGTGCTTTACCATGTGCTGCCGGGGCATCAACATCATCCTCACGCCCTACGACATTCTCCAGATGAAAAACCGCTTGGGGCTTTCCTCCCGGGAGTTTCTGGCCATCTACACCGAACCGCACCTGCTGGAAAAGACCGATCTGCCCATGGTCACCCTCAAGCTGCTCGACGACGAACGGGAATCCTGTCCCTTTGTCAAGGACAAGGAGGGGTGCATCATATATAAAGATCGCCCCACTTCCTGCCGCTATTATCCACTGGGCACGGCAACCCTTCAGCACAAGGAGGGCGCCGATGACGAGGGTTTTTTCTTTTTCATCAACGAGCCGCACTGCAAGGGCTTCGAGGAGGACGGCGACTGGACGGTAGCCGAGTGGCGGGAAGACCAGGGCGTGGACCTGCGCGACGAAATCAACCGTGAGTGGACGGACTTGGTGGTGCGCAAGCGCTCTTTTCCACCGAACATCAAACTGACGGATAAAGCCAAACAGATGTTTTTCATGGTAAGTTACGATATCGATAAATTCAAGGAGTTTGTCTTCGAGAGCTCCTTTTTGAAGCGCGTCGACGTAGACGAAGCCACCGTGGAAAAAATAAAAAAAGATGAAATCGAACTGCTCAAGTTCGGGCTGGAATGGCTAAAGGGGGTGCTCTTCAAAGTGACCGACCCTGAGCAGCAAGCGGCCAACTTTGCGGATAAACAAAAACCGGTCTGATAAAACGGACACCATACAATCGTGAAAACGATACCGCCCCTCCCGGATATACCGGGAGGGGCGGTTTGTTTTGATTTGTGGACAGCCAATCGATAACGTCGGCAAAGGTATCAATACGTCGGGTAGTACAACCCCTCCAACACGCTTTCATCGTTGAGGCGCGCATCGATATCCACATCGAAGCATTCTGCCAGCGGCACAAATAGCTCCGGATTTTTCGATTGGACGGTCTTGGCGATATTGACTACCGTCTCCAGGCCGGCCCGGCTCATTCTACCGAGCGGCGGGCGACAGGGACCCGAAGGCACGCCCAGCAGCTGCATCAGCGTTTTCAGGGCCAGCGGATTGCGCGCCCGGCACACCACGTCGCCGTATGCAGACTTTTCCACGGTTTTCACCGTCACCAGCCCGAACAGCGGCGCAAGGGCGTCGGCCAGCGCATTTGCCTGGTCGAGCTCTTTTTGTGCCAGCAGTCGCACCAGATCGCTCATGGCTTTAGGGACAATATTGGACACCACCGAAATCACACCTGCCGCGGCAATAGCCGGGTCGGTCATCATTTCAACGGTCATCCCGTCGTCACCGGATAAAATGGTGAAATCGGGCCCGCAGCATCGGCGGGTCCGACGCATGTTGTCTGTATCCCCCGTGGCCTCCTTCACCGTGTTCACGTTGGGATGGTCCTTGAACAGCAGGGCCAGGTCTTCGGGAAGCATCTGGGCGCCGGTGCGCCCCGGGATAACATAGGGAATAATGGATAAATCGGGAAAAGCCGCAGCCACCGGCGACAAATATTCTTTTCTGATTTCCTGCGAACTGGGGCCGTTATAGTAAGGGTCCACCAAAAGCACCGCATCGACTCCCGCTTCGGCAGCATGCCGCGTGGCGGACAGCGCCTCTTTGGTATTGTTGCTGCCCGCCCCGGCGATGCAGAGGCATTTGCCTTTGGCATGTCGCGCAATGATCTGCACTACCTGATGATGCTCCTGCCAGGCCAGGGTGGGGCTTTCACCGGTGGTCCCCACGGCCAGAAGGCCGGTGATCCCGTTTTGAATCTGAAAATCGGCGAGGCGGGTAAGCCCCGTTTCATCGACTGCCGCGCCGTCGAAAGGCGTCACCATGGCGGTATAACATCCTGAATTCATGCTACCTCCTGAAAATGTCATGTTGTGTTGGAAAAAAGAAGCGTGCGAGATGCCCGTTACGACCGGAAGCGGCGCTTACGACACGGGGGTTTGACATCGACCGCGTGCGCTGCCGCTCCGCGTGTTCTGGCAAAATCCCCGAAGATCTCCGGTGTCATGGCAATGGTTTCCTGTAGATTCGAGAACCGGCTGAAAGCAGCAGCCGATGGTGCCGGTTGGGCGGCACATGCAACATTATCGAAAACACTAAGGAAGTTGGGATTTTATGTCAAGGGAAAAGCAGAGTGGCCGCGATTATTTTCCTTGACACGGACGGGCAGTCACGTTACCCAATTTGATTTCAAAAGAAATTACAATCGGTGACGCCACCGGAAAAGGATGTAACCATGGAAAAAGCAGCCAATGCAGAAGCGTTCATAGACCAGCAGAGAAAAGCCATCGCCGCAAACCCCGACTGTGGCACCTCCCACTACAACCTGGGCGTGGCCCTGCTGGGGCAGGGAAAGATCGAAGAAGCCGAAAAATCACTCTTTACCGCCATCGAGTGCAGCCCCGGCCTGGCCGAAGCCTATGTCCAGATCGGTGGCATCTGCCTGAAACGCGGAGATATAGATGGCTGCCTGGACTGGAACCAACGGGCCGTCAAGGCCAAGCCCGGCTTTTCCGAAGGGTGGGGAAACATCGGATTTGTCCTGCTGCAGCAAGGTGATGTAGAAGGCGCGATCAAAGCCTTGGAAAAAGCGACCGTGTTCAATTTCCGGTTTATCCAGGCCTTCGCCACCCTGGCCAACGCCTACCTGATGAATGGCCAGGTCAAAGAGAGTATCGAGACCAATCTGAAGGCGCTGAAGCTCTCTCCGGAGTTTGCTGTCGCCCACAACAACCTGGCCATCGCCTACCTGGAGGACGGTCAGCCGTCACTTGCCGTGGAACATGCCGACAAAGCTGTTGAGCTGGGCTATGACGTGGCACCGGAAATCCTCAAAGAGCTGGAACCCCACCGCGCCTGATCGAATCCGTCGGGCATTCGGACCGCGACCGCCACAGGTCCGGACGCCCGATTATGTTTACCCGTTCCGATAGTGTCCGACCCATGCCGACCGTATCTTATTTTCTCTCCACCATCGACCACCCGCTTGATGAAGACCATCCACTGTGGCATTGCCCGCTGCCTGGCAATCGACTAGGTGCGGTCAAAAACCCCGCCAGTCATGATTCCGCAACCGTTACCTATGGCGAATATTTTACAGCAGTCTCTGACTTTTGTGGGGCCCGCGGCTGGGGCCGAATCATCGCGGCCGCCTCACGCCAATTAAAGCAGCCTGTCGTTGAAAACGATCTGGAGCGCCTGGCTATCTTTTTAGAAAAACACGGCGCCTTTTACCACCCGGCTCGGCTCCAAGTGACCGTCAAGGATCAGGTGTTCTCCTTCGTGGTCAACGTGGCGGCATCCAACCACGGGCGCAAGGCTATGGCTCGCGAGGTAACGGCACTGGAACATCTCAACGCACAGCGGCCTTTTGGATGGTTCCCCCGGGTTCACAGTTTCGCGCCCGACGGCCTGTCCATGTTCATGGGGGACTGGTTTGACGGGTTCCATGAATTTCACCTGACCCGGCAACCCGACAGCGGGGAGCCGGCCATTGTGGTCTGGGATGGGGCGGCCACCCGTTGCCTGCTTTCAGAAACACAGGCGGCAGACATGTACCGCAATGCCGCCATGATCCTGACCGCCTGCTACGACCCGATCACGTCAAACCAGATCTTTCCCTGGCATCATGCCGCCGGCGACTTTGTGGTCCGGGTCGAAGGCGGCGGCGTGACGGTCAGACTGATCACCGTCAGGGATTATGTTCCCATGCCCGGTTGCGTTGCTGAAGCGGACAGCGAACGGTCGCTTTTGGATGCCCTGGTGGTTTTTTTCATCCATCTCTCCGTGCGCATGCGCCTGGACCGCCTTGACGGTGTGTCTGATGTTGCCTGGGCGCCGGACCACTGCCTGGCCCCCTTGGTCGACGGCTTTTTCATGGGCTTGGACCTGGCTGGCCGCATCAACGGTTTTCCGGATACTTTTCCCGGGATGTTCCGCCATTTTTACAACCGCCATGATGACGATGACCAGATGGCCGTGGCACGCCGGATCACAGAAACCTTTTTCGATCGGCGGACCGAAGAACGTCGTCTCATTGACCGCCATCTACCCCGCCACATGAAGAGACTGCACCGGCTGCTGGCGGCGGTTTGACAACAAGCCCCGACCCCATCGCCGTCGTGCGCCCCAGCCGTCTCGACCAGTCAAACGTTGTTCTCTCGCCCAACGCGAGGTTTGAACACCATATGGAGAGGTGTTAACGATAAGGGGCACAACATTTTGTATGAACGTCCCTACGTTGACGCCTCGCGCGGCTTAACTGCTCGAAACCAGGCTTTTTTATTGACAAGCCCCATGATTAATTCTATATCTGCTCCTTGCAGTTTTAATGATGAAAACCAAGTGATTTCAACAATCCCGACAATATATGAAAAAAAAATCGAGAGGAGGTGACCTTGAAACCCCCCGTCGGGGACGGTTCTTTTTTTATTGGCAGGTTGGTTTAATATCAATTTAAATGGAGGTAAAAGATGGCAAAGCATGCAACCCCTTTGTTGGACCAGCTTGAGTCCGGGCCATGGCCGAGCTTCGTGTCAGACCTGAAGCAGGAAGCCGCGAACCGGGCCAAGAACCCGAACAACGTAGAATTCCAGGTCGCCCAAGACTGTGTGGAAGACATTCTGGGTGTATTGGAGCTCTCTTTCAAACACGGTCGGACCCACTGGAAACACGGTGGTATCGTGGGTGTGTTCGGTTACGGCGGTGGCGTTATCGGACGCTACTGCGACCAGCCTGAAAAATTTCCCGGCGTGGCCCATTTTCACACCATGCGCGTCGCCCAACCCGGTGGCAAATACTACACCACCGACTTCCTGAAGAAACTCTGCGACCTCTGGGAATTCCGCGGCTCCGGCATCACCAACATGCACGGCTCCACCGGTGACATCATCTTCATCGGAACCTCCACGCCGCAACTGGAAGAAATTTTCTTCGAACTGACCCACAATATGGGCCAGGATCTTGGCGGCTCCGGCTCCAACCTGAGAACCCCGTCCGACTGTATCGGTTCCTCCCGTTGTGAATACTCCTGCTACGACACCCAGGACCTCTGCTACAACCTGACCCAGGAGTACCAGGACGAACTGCACCGGCCGGCCTTCCCCTATAAATTCAAGTTCAAGTTCGACGGCTGCCCCAACTGCTGCGTGGCCTCTATTGCCCGTGCGGACATCTCCTTTGTGGGGACCTGGAAAGACGACATCAAGATCGATCAGGAAGCCGTCGCCGGTTACATCGGCGGCGAATTTCCCCCCAACGGCGGCGCCCACAGCGGACGCGACTGGGGCAAGTTCGACATCGAAAAAGAAGTCACCGGCCTTTGCCCCACCCAGTGCATGTGGATGGACGGCGGCAAGCTTAAGATCGACAACAAAGAGTGCACGCGCTGCATGCACTGCATCAACGTGATGCCCAGGGCCCTGCATATCGGCGATGACCGCGGCCTCTCCATGCTGGTCGGCGCCAAGGCCCCGATCCTCGACGGCGCCCAGATGGGCTCCCTGCTGGTGCCTTTCATCAACGTCGACGAGCCCTACGACGAAATCAAGGAAGTCATCGAAGCCATCTGGGATTGGTGGATGGAAGAAGGCAAGAACCGCGAACGTCTCGGTGAACTGATCAAACGTCAGGGATTCCAGAAACTGCTCGAAGCCACCAACATCAAGCCGATGGCGCAGCATGTACAGGAACCGCGCCACAACCCCTACATCTTCTGGAAAGAGGAAGAGGTTGAGGGCGGCTGGGATCGAGACATTGCAGACTTCAGAAAAGACCACCAGAGATAAAGGGGAGGAATCACAATGGCATTTATTTCTTCAGGATACAATCCCGACAAACCGATGGAAAACCGGATTACCGACATCGGCCCGAAAAAATACGATGAATTTTATCCGCCGGTCATCGCCAAGAACAAAGGCAAATGGCTGTATCACGAAATCATCAAGCCGGGCGTGCTGGTGCACGTGGCTGCCAGCGGCGACGAGTGCTACACCGTGCGCGTGGGCGGTGCCCGTCTGATGAGTGTCACCCACATCCGCGAGATCTGTGAAATCGCCGACAAGCACTGCGGCGGACACCTGCGCTTCACCACCCGTAACAACATCGAGTTCATGGTGGACGACAAAGCCAAGGTCGAACCCCTGATCAAGGACCTGGAAAGCCGCAAGTTCGACGGCGGCAGCTTCAAGTTTCCCGTGGGCGGCACCGGCGCCGGCGTCACCAATATTGTTCACACCCAGGGCTGGATCCACTGCCACACCCCGGCCACCGATGCCTCCGGCCCGGTCAAGGCAACCATGGACGTGCTCTTTGACGATTTCAAACAGCACCGCCTGCCGGCCCAGCTGCGCGTCTCTTTGGCATGCTGCCTGAACATGTGCGGCGCCGTACACTGCTCCGATATCGCCATTCTCGGATACCATCGGAAACCGCCGATCATGGATCATGAATACCTGGATAAGATGTGCGAGATTCCGCTGGCCATCGCCGCCTGCCCCACCGCCGCCATCAAGCCGGCCAAGATGAAGGTCGGCGACAAGGAAGTTAAATCCGTGGCCATCAACAATGAACGCTGCATGTTCTGCGGAAACTGCTACACCATGTGTCCCTCCCTGCCGCTGGCAGACAAGGAAGGTGACGGTATCGTCATCATGGTCGGCGGCAAGGTCTCCAACCGCATCAGCACGCCAAAATTCTCCAAGGTTGTCGTGGCCTTCCTGCCCAACGAAGTGCCCCGCTGGGAACAGACTACCGCGGTCATCAAAAAGATCGTCGAAGCCTACTCCGCCGGCGCCAATAAATACGAACGTGTGGGCGACTGGGCTGAGAGAATCGGTTGGGAGCGCTTCTTCGACAAATGCGAGCTTGAATTCACCCATCATCTCATCGATGACTTCCGTGATCCGGCATACTACACCTGGCGCCAGACCACGCAGTTCAAGTTCTAATTTATTTCCATATGAACGAATCTGTGCAGGGGGAGGCCACGCGCCCCCCCTGCCTTCTTTAGAAAAGAGGTTACCATGGAATACGAAGAGGCAAAAAAGCTGATCGTAGAGCAGTTGACCAAAAAGTTGAAAACCAAAAGCAAGTTCTACTTCAACGACCTGACCAAAATTCTGGATATGAAGCCCCGCGAGGCCAAAAAAATCGTCAACAAACTCGTCGAGGAAAACGTCCTTGAATATTGGTCTTCGGGAAGCACGTCGATGTATGGAATGCCCGGTACCGGCAAACAAGCCGCTGCTGAGCATGAAGAAAAAGACAAATAGTCTCCGCGACGGCTTTTCCTTTCGATCGGGGATTCGTCGTCATGGGTAAGGTCTTGAATCAGGCTCCAGCTAACCAGCACGTTCACACAACGCCGGGTGTTGTCATCGCCGCCTTGCGCGGGGGATCGGGAAAGACCATTTTTTCCGTGGGCATCATCGCAGCGTTGCGGAGCCTGGGCAGATCCATTGCACCCTTTAAAAAAGGTCCAGATTATATCGATGCCGGCTGGCTGGCCCTTGCCGCCGGCCGGCCCTGCTACAATCTGGACACCTTCCTCATCGACCGGGACACCATTCTCGGCTCTTATCACCTTCACACCCAAAATACCGACCTGGCCGTCATCGAAGGCAACCGCGGCCTCTACGACTGCATCAACACCGACGGGGAAACCAGCACCGCCGAGTTGGCCAAGTTGCTGGGCTTGCCGGTGATTCTGTGCATCGACGCCACCAAGACTACCCGCACCATGGCCGCGGTGGTGGGCGGTATCAAAGCCTTCGACCCCGGCGTGCGAATCGGCGGCGTGGTCTTGAACCGGGTCGCCGGCAAAAGGCACCAAAGCATCCTCACCCGCAGCATCGAAGAATACACCGGTATTCCGGTTCTGGGCGCGGTGCCGAAACTGAAAGAGCAGCGCTTTCCCGAGCGCCACATGGGCCTGGTGCCCACACCGGAACACAGCTGGGCGCAACCGGCCATCGATGCCATCCGGCAAGTGGCTGAAAAACATCTGGACCTGGAACAGATTCAGTGCCTCGCCGCAACGGCGACACCCGTCGAAACCAGACCTGTTTTAACAACCTATGCACCTGCAACAACCTCGACTTCAGACCGGCCCACCATCGGCATTCTCAAGGATGCGGCTTTTCAGTTCTACTATCCTGAAAACCTGGAAGCCCTCGAAGCCGCCGGTGCACGCCTGGTGTTTGCCAGTCCCTTGACGGACCCGCATTTACCTGCAGTAGATGCCCTGTATATCGGAGGGGGTTTTCCGGAAACCCATGCCCGGGAACTGGAGGCGAATAGGGTCTTTAAGAATGAATTGAAAGCGCTTGCCGAAAACGGCCTGCCTGTTTACGCCGAGTGCGGGGGCCTCATGTATCTGGGTGAGGAACTGGTTCTGGACGATGGAAGCTTTGAGATGTGCGGAATCCTTCCAGCCGTCTTCGGCTTTTCCAGACGCCCCCAGGGTCATGGCTACACCATTGTCCGTGTGATACAGGACAATCCGTTCTTTTCAACCGGAACAACGCTGTTGGGCCATGAATTTCACTATTCAAGCGTGAAGAACTGGAAGGGAAAAGAGGAGAATCTGGTGTTTTCCATGGAGCGCGGCACCGGCTTCTTAAATGAAAAGGACGGCGTTTGTATCAACAACGTGCTTGCCACCTATACTCATATCCATGCCCTGGGCACACCTGCATGGGCCAAGGCGCTGGTCAACAAAGCCCGACGCTATAAAGCCTGCCAAACCACACCCTGATGCCTCGCTTTTCTGATGCATGAATCGAGCGGCCGTTTCCTCCTCAATCTGTCACAACAGAAACGGGGCAGCGCCGCCGTTAGCCGCGCTGCCCCGTTGATATTCCCGGGAAAAAAGAGTGCTATTTTTCCTTCGGATGACACGTGGTGCAGGTTTGCGGTGCAGCCTTGGTCTTGTTCTTTTTGTTGTACTCCTTGTGACAGCTGATACAGTTTTCGTGGATGGCCTCGGCGTGATATTCCATCTCTTTGGCGGCGATCTCTTTCTTGGAAACCTTTTTTTCCTTCATCTCTTTTTTCAGATCGCCGGGCATCTGTCCGGGGATCTTGTGGCACTCGATGCAGCCTTTGACGTCATCGCCATGCTTCAGGTTGCTCAAGGGCTTGCCTTTGTCGTCGTGGTGGCACTCGCCGCAACCGATCTTGTACTCTTCATTGTGCTTCTTGTGGCTGAACTCCACAATGCCCTTGGTGTGTTCACTGTAGGCCTTGTGTTCCATCTTGATCACGTCCTGGACCGCCGTAGCCGCATAAATGGAACCCCCGGCAAACATGATGGCCACACAAACCGCTGCCAATACGATACCGTTTCTTTTGTCCATAACCTCCACTCTCCTCTTCCATGATTGGTTAAACACCCTCCATCGCTCCAGCTGAAATCTCTATCAATCCTTATGCGCGCTGTCAATGGGAATTGAAAACTACATTTATTTCATTATTTTCAAATATTTATTAAATTCTCGCATATTGATCCGGCAGTACGGGAAAATGCCCGTTACTACGTCGATGTCCGGAATTCGCGGATTTAGGGCGGGGAGACACTTTTTCAGTGAGGACAGCCGGCACTCCCACGGCGCCCATTGCGGTGGGCGACGGCAATCTGTCCTTGCTGGCCACCGTCGCTTTCAGAAGATTCGGTCAAGGGGGCCATCATTCGGAGAGGATCATGGATCGCCTGTGGTCTCGGCTTCAGCAGCCGGCGTGGGCGCTTCTTTTTTCTTTCCGAAAATCCGGGCGCCGACGATGCTGATTTCGTACAGCACCATCAGCGGCAGCGCCATCATGATCTGAGTCACCACGTCGGGCGGGGTTAATATCGCCGCCCCGACAAAGAAGACAAGAATTGCATATTTCCTGTTTTTCTTTAAAAATTCAACGGAAACGATGCCCAGGCGCGCCAGGAAGGTAAGCACTAATGGCAGTTCGAAGACCAATCCGAAGGCCAGGAGCAGCTTGGCGGAAAAACTCAGATATTCTTTCATGGAAGGCATGGGGCGGATGGTCTCGGTGGCAAACCCCAAAAAGAATTGAAACCCGAATGGAAAAACGATGAAATAGCCGAACAGTGACCCTCCTATGAAGAAGATCGACGACAGCAGGACGACAGGAATCATCAGGCGCTTTTCCCGGTCATAGAGGCCAGGAGCGACGAACATCCAGAACTGATAAATGATCACCGGCGAGGCGAGCATGAGACCGGAAAGAAAGGAAACCTTGAGGAAGGTGAAAAAGGCTTCAGGCAGCCCGGTGTAGATCAGGGTTTCCCCCTGTTTCATCACTGAAATCAGGGGATTGGTAAGAACCTGGAACAGCTTTTCCTTGAATCCGTATGAGATGGCGAAACCGATGCCAACAGCGACAAAACAGGTGATCAGACGCTTTCGCAACTCTTCCAGGTGAGCGGTAAAGGGAATTTTGTCTTCCGTATCCTTTGCCTGATCGGCCACGTTGCTTACCCCTTGCGCGTTTCAGGATCCGCGTCAGATTCACTGGGTGACATTTCACGGTCAGCAGGAGTGCCTATATCGGAACCCGACGCATCCTTCTCCCGGCGGTCGAAGGCCGCCTTCAATTGGTCCATCGCATCGCCATCATGTTCTTCCGGCGTGTCGGCTTCGGGCGTTTTCACCCGAACGGCAGAATCGACGAGTTGTTCATCCGTATCGCGGGTGTCTCGCGTGGATGCTTTTTGATCCTCCCTGCCGAGATCGTTAAAGGCGGTTTTCACCTCTTTGAGTTCCGTATCGATCTGCATGCTCTCTTTCAGATCGCTGGTCGCCTTTTTGAACTCCCCCATGGCCTTTCCCAAGGACTTGGCCAGATCCGGCAGCTTCTTGGGACCGATGACGATCAGGGCTACCGCCAGAATCAGGATCATTTCCGGCATTCCGATACCGAACATGAACATCTCCTTTGCTGCGCTTGAAGTGCATGCGTGCTTGCTGAAATTGGCAACACTACTGGTTTTGACAGGGGGTGTCAAGACTAAGGCACGGCGTTATGCCGCGAAATCAGAGGCAAAACCAATTGCCCGCCACAACACGGGTTATGGAACCTCGGGGACCAACACCAACAGGAAAAAGGACCCTTTGTGCTGCATGTGGCCGGCCGCTATCTCCGCGTAGGGACCGTTGCCCCAGAAGATATCCACCCGTCCCGGCCCCCTGATGGCCCCGCCGGTATCCTGATTCAGGGCAAAGGCGGAAAAATCCATCCAGCGGTCAATTCGGCCGTTGCCGTCCACCACCGGTATCTGTGTTTGCAGGAAGGCCGGTGCCGCCATGGGAAAGACCCGGCGGTCCACGGCCACGGATCGTCCCGGTGTCAGGTCCACACCGATGGCGCCGATGGGGCCGGATGTTTCGGTTTTAAAAAAAACGTAGCTGGGGTTATGGTTGAGTACCGCATCGACCTCGTCAGGATGGGTTTGCAGATACGCCTTGAGCCGCTGCATCGACATCTCCTCGGCCGGGATTTTACCTTGGTCGATGAGCAGCCGGCCGATGCTGCGGTAAGGCTGTCCGTTGGAGCCGTGGTAGTGCACCCGAATAAAGTCGCCGTTGGTCAGGTAGATCCGCCCGGAGCCTTGAATCTGCAGAAAAAAAAGGTCGATCCGGTCATCCACCCAGGCGATGGGCGGCGCTTTTTGAGTAAACCCCTTGTCCGCCTCGATGGCCTGCCGATCAGGGTAGGGCACCACGGTATTGCCCTTGACACGGCCGACGATCCGCTTGCCTTTAAGGTCTTCTGAAAAAAGAGAAAGATCGATAACCATCAGATCCCCGGGCATGGCATGCACCGGATAGCGGTAGCGGGCGTCGGAGATCAAGCTTCCTTTGAGGTGGGGTTCATAGTATCCGGTAAAAAGCACCTGCCCGCTCTCCGGCCCGCCCTTTGATCGATACACCCGGTATCGGTCGGCAATAAAACGGTCGACCGCTGCCGGGCCGGGTCGTGATTCAACGAAAGCCTGCAGTGTTTCCAGCGACCGGATCAGATGAAGGGCGCTGTAGACATCATCGCCGAAGCGGAAGGTGCGCTCGGCAGGCACCTGGTTGAGATACTCCAAGCTTTTGCCGATGCCGTAGGAGAGGTTGTCCAGAAACAGGTCGTCTGAAAAATCAGGATACTCCTCTACGGCCAGCCGGACCAGTTCTGCCTCAGGCTTGGCAGGCGGCTTGGGATAAAAGGCGCAACCCGCAGCCGTTAATAGGGTAATAAAAAGGGTGAGCCGCTTGCCGGCAGAAAGGAGGCGGTCTGTTTTTTTCATGGGCGGGCGTTTTCCCGGACAAACGTGCCGCTCTTTCCACCGGTTTTTTTGAGCAGGCAGACGTCGGTGATGGTCATGGCCTTGTCGATGGCCTTGCACATGTCGTAAAGGGTAAGCGCTGCCACGGAAACAGCGGTAAGCGCCTCCATCTCAACCCCCGTCTGGTCGAAAACACGCGCCGTCCCTTCGATGCGGATGGAATGACCAGCGGAATCGGGAAAAAAATCCACCTGCACGTGGGTCAGGTTCAAGGGGTGGCACATGGGAATCAGGTCAGCGGTCTTTTTAGCAGCCATCACCCCTGCGATGCGGGCTGTCTCCAAAACATTGCCCTTGGAGACCGTGCCGTCAACAATCCGCTGGAACGTTTCCGCGGACATACCGACAATCGCCTGGGCCACGGCAGTCCGCTGGGATGGTTTTTTAGGGGTCACGTCCACCATGCGCACGCGGCCCTTGTCATCAATGTGGGTCAGCTCGGACATGTCTCTCTCCCGGTCCTGGAGGGCAATCGGTAGTTCCCATCCAGAATAGGGCAGCTTTTGGTTCAGGCCAAGGCCGCAGCGAAATTGAAACCGCCGGCGTTGTGGCGCTAAGTCGAGGATAGCGCTGACGCTTCACTGCGTGCTCCATCGAGCGAGAACGCAGGCTTGGGCCGAAAGACGCCGATTCTTGATGGGAATTAGGTAAAAAACTCGGTCTTGGCAGTCACCGTGGTTTTTATGGCGTTAAGGGTGTCGGTCAGGGCTTCGATGACATTTTCCCGGATGTCCCCGGCCACCACCAGCATCATCACGTCGTCCCCGATTGACAGGTCGCCGTCGGCGGCGATCTCCACCTGGATATCCACGATGCCCGGCCGCGACCTGTGTTCGTCAAGCACCGTTGCCAACCGCTCCCGATCAACAGCTACCCGCAGGCCCGTCACCTTCCGGCCGTCGCGGGAAGTCCCTCGAACCACACCGTTGTGGCACAGGATCATGCCCACCCGGTCGTAAGCCGGATGGGCTTTTATCTTGGCAATCAATTGGTCTGCATTCATTTTCCCGTTGACTCCTCAGCACGCCTGCGCGTGAAGGGCTTCCGCCCGCGCCAGATCTGCGGGGGTGTTCACATTGAAAAAGGAAACCAGATCAGGATCCACGTCCCTCAGGTCGGTTTCGCCAACCGTTTTCACCCGTACTTTTCGAAACAACCCCTGGATCTTCAACAGATCCCGCTCCAGCTGCCACACCATGGCCGGCAGGCAGGTCTTTTTATACACGGCAAACATCGGCTCGTAGCCGGCCGGTGTGAACGGAACGACGATATCCGACTTGCGCGTGACCGTATCCAGCAATCGCTGAATCAGGGCGCCGTTGATAAACGGCGTATCGCAGGCGGCAAAAAAAGCGTACTCATGAGCGGCGGCAAACAGGCCCGCATGAAGACCGTTTAGCGAACTGCGCACCGAATAGTGGTCAGTTACGATCAGGGCGTCGACATCCATGTAGGCCGCCGGGTCGTTGGTCACCAGAACGATCTGATCGAACAGCCGGCGATAGACATCCAGGAGACGATCCACGATTCGTTTCCCGCCGATGCGGAGGAACGCTTTGTTTTGTCCGTCAAAGCGTTTGTTCAGTCCGCCGGCGAGAATCACGCCGGTGCAGGGCAAAACCATAATAAGGACCCCGGCAGAAACGAGTTCAGTAGACCGCATGGTTCTTAAAAGGACGATCCCGATCGCACTTGAACATAGAAAAAAGCCTTTTCAAATGCAAGGATATTCACTTGCCATGGTGTGCCCCATGGGTTAGATAGGGTCCATTCGGAAACGGCATCTGATCGCCCACGCCAGACTTCTCATAATTTTGGCGCGAACCCGATACGACCGTTTCCGAAGGAATCCTGGACCGTTGAGCCCGCCGCCGAAACAGCGGGAACATGAACGGCGATAGCGAGCGAACGGAAAATCGAGTTGTGTATCCTTTACGGGGACGCTTCAAATTGATGGCATCCTTGATCGGGGATGTCGATCGGCAACCTTTCAAACAAGGCAGAAATAATATATGGGTGTGCACCAGCATCGACACGCGGCTCCGGCATCGGTCGGGGTGGGTATCCTTTCGGTTTCCACGACCCGGACGATCGAGAACGACGAAAGCGGCCGCTGGATTGCCCGGCGGGCCAAAAAAGAGGGTCACGACGTCCGGTTCCACCAGGTGGTCACCGACGAAATAACCGCCATCCGCGATGCTGCATTAAGGGCCCTCCGCAGCCACGCCCTTCAGGCCCTGCTGATCACCGGCGGCACCGGCATCACGTCCACCGATGTTACCATTGAAGCCATCAAACCCCTTTTTTCCAAAGAGATGCCCGCATTCGGGGCCATCTTCGCCCAGCTCAGCTACGAAGAGATCGACTCCGCCGCCATCCTCTCTCGCGCAGCAGCCGGTATTATCGGCCGCACCGCGGTCTTCTGCATGCCCGGCAGTAAAAAAGCCTGTCAACTGGCCTGCAAGGCGTTGATTTTTCCCGAGTTGGGGCATGTGGTGGCCCATATTAAATAGCGCCCGCCCACAAACAACATCTTTCGGCCCGGGCCGGCGGTCTCGCTCCGTTGAGCACGTCGTAAAGCTTCGGTGCTCTCCTCGACGTAATGCTGTGACGCCGCCGGTTTCAACTTCGCTGCAGCCTTGGCCTGAACCCAAACCTGCCCTTTGTGGATAGCCGCCATATAAAGATGAAGAAGATGACAGAAACAGAAAAAACCACCATCACACCGCTGACCGTCAAGGAACTCCAGGCAACCGTGGACCGCTGGATCAACACCTACGGCGTGCGTTACTTTTCGGAAATGACCAACCTGGCCGTGCTCATGGAAGAAGTCGGGGAGCTGGCCCGGATCATGTCCCGGACCTATGGGGAGCAAAGCTTCAAAGGGACAGATAACGCTATTGATCTCGGCGACGAACTGGCCGACGTGCTCTTCGTTCTCGTCTGCATCGCCAACCAGACCGGTGTGGACCTGGCAGCCGCGATTTCGAAAAACCTGCAAAAAAAAACGGCCCGGGACAGCCGTCGCCACCGCAACAATCCGAAGTTGAGGTCCTGACTAGAATCCTTGTTCACCGGCCATTTTGCACAGGATTTTTCGCTGTATTGCCGTAAGCGGACAAAAAGGCGAGTTGGCGTAGGTCGTATCCCGGTTTTCCACCACCAGGACCTTGGCGTCAGGGCTGAGCGTGTGGGTGTGCCAGACCGATTGTTTGACATTGTAGATCGTTTGGGGCCGCATGGGTTGCGCGTAGATCGCGGAAATCGAAGCATGGTCGCCTTGGCCGACAAACAGGATGCACCGGCCCTGCAGCAGTACAAAGACCTCATCGGTGGCATTGTGGCGCTGCATGGCCGTTAGGTTCTCCGGCCGCAGGTCCTGGCTGTAATTCAGAATGGCCACCCGCCAGGCACCAAAATCAACCAGCGGGCGATATCCCGCATCCGTGTGGGTGAACGCCTCCAGCAGGGTTTCAGGGATGGTCATGGCCGGAACCCTCACGATTTGGGAGGAAGCGCCTGGGCAAATTCACGCGCTTTTCTGAGCCAGCCGGTCAGGGCCTCGTCGGTTTCAATGCCGTTTGGCCCAACCATCACCCAGCCTTTCATGGGCCGTCCCGTAATGTCGAAGGGGCGGGTGTGCCGTTCGGACAGGGCCGCTGCCGCTGCCGCTTCGCCCAGGCGAAGAATCAGAAAGTGCTTGTAGACCCCGCAGAACATGTTGCCGCGGATCAAATGGCAGACCCCGCCGAACATCTTTTTGGTCGAAACCTTTTTCCATCCGTCGATGGTCGACAGGATCCGCGCCTCCAACGTCTCATCGTAGGCCATCGCTGCCCTCCGGTGTGTTAAAGAGCCCACTGTTAAGGCCTGCAGCCAAGGAACTATCGTATTTCAGGGGCCGGTTGTCCAGGCTCAAAGCCGGTACCGCGCCCATGAGGGCGTTCGTCAGCAGAACCATGTCGGCCTTCCAGACCGCACCGGGAAGAAGGGGGCGGTCCTCGGTTGAAAAGCCCAGGGCCTGCAAACGCCGACTAACCGCCGCCTGCATCACTCCGGGCAGGACGTGGGAAGACCGGGGGCGGGTTACCGTCTTGCCCGACACCACCAGAATATTGGCGGTATGGGTTTCGGAAATCGTGCCGTCCGGGTTTAGGACCAGCGCCTCGTCCGCACCCCGCTCCCGGGCCCACGCCCCGGCCTGATGGTAGAATAAATAGTTCAGCGTCTTGAAATCCGCCAATGGGGACATCCGCCGGTGTGGATAGGTTGCCAGTTTCAAACCGGGAGCCCCCAGAGCCGTCAATCGATGCGTATAGGGCCGGGCGGTCACCAGCAAAGTGCCATTGTGTCGGGAGAGGCGATCATCGCCCCGAGTGGCCAGGATCTTGAGGGCTGCCGAGGCATCTTTCAACCCGTTCTTTCCGATGACCTGGGCGACGATCGCCTCCCAGGTCAGGTCCGGCGGCGGATGGCCGAACAGGGCTGTCCAGGTCCGGTTAAAGCGACGCAGGTGCGCCTGCAAGCGGCAGGCAAGCCCATTTTCCACGCGGATCGTCTCGAAGCAACCGAAGCCGTATTGCAACCCTAAATCGGATACGGAAACGGCCGCCTGCGCTTGGCGAATCACTCGGCCGTCCTGCCACACCCAGGCGCCGGAACCGGTTTCGGCCGACGGTCTTGTTCCGGCTTCGCCAATCACCGACATCAGGGTCCTTCCCTTGTGAAGGGTCTCTTCATATTCGTCCTCGGGGTCGGAGTCATAGACAATGCCGCCTCCCACGGAAAAAACGAGGCGGTCGCCGGCAACGGTCGCCGTGCGGATGGCGATGGACAGGTCCATGGTGTCGTGAAAGCTGATATAGCCGATGGATCCGGTGTATATATGGCGGCAACGGGTCTCCAGTTCGTCGATGATCTCCATGGCGCGGATCTTGGGGCATCCGGTAATGGATCCGCCGGGAAAGGTGGCCCGGATCAGGTCCACGGAATCCTTTCCTTCGGCAAGTGAGCCCTCCACGACGGAAACCAGGTGGTAGACGTTCTGGTAGGCTTCCAGCCGTTTGTGCTGGGTCACGACCACCGATCCTGCGGCACACACCTTGCCGATGTCGTTGCGCAGCAGGTCAACGATCATGGAAAGCTCGGCATCATCCTTGGGGCTGCGGGTCAGCACGGACTTCATCTCCCAGTCTTTTTCCGGCGTTTCCCCCCGCGGTCGGGTACCTTTGATGGGACGGGTCTCGATCAGGCTGCCGTTGCGAAGCAGAAACCGCTCCGGAGACGTGGAGACGATCTGATGATCCCCGGCATTGATGAAAGCAAAAAACGGAGCGGGATTCTGCTGATACAGGGCTTTGAAAAGGCTGTAGCCATCGCCCCCGAAGGCCATTTCAAACCGCTGGGACAGGTTGACCTGATAAACATCGCCGGCAGCGATGTATTCCCGGATCCGCTTAACCGAAGCAGTGTAGTCGGAGCGGGTGAAATTTGACTTCAACGACTGCCCGGACCCCCAGAACGCGCCGGGCGGCGACGGGGGCGACGTCAACGCATGCATGAATCCTTCGATGACCGCGCCTGCCGATTTCATCGCCTGGCCCTGGCGAACCGGAGCATGAACCTCGCTCGCACCGCTGGCCTTGTCGTGCACAACGATCAGGGACGGGGCAAAAAGGCAAAGCTGGGGAAGCCCAAGGTCATCGATGGTGGTTCGGGGCAGGACTTCAAGCCCGTCTTTCAAATCATAGGCCAGGTAGCCGAAGAGGCCGGCGGCAATGGGACCCTTCGTGTCGCCCGGGCTCAGACGGCAGCGAGCCAGAACCGTTTTTAGACAATCCAGCGGTGCTTGCGGCACACCATGGGCTGTCCCGTCAATGACCACCGTCGTCTCCCCGGGCCGTCCTGTGATCGAAAGCCAAGGATGGATGCCCAGAAAATGGTAACGGGCGCAGTCCAGGTCCCCGCCACTGAGTAGCGCAACCGAACCCGGCAGGTGGGCGAAACGGGCCGCCATGTCCTCGAAGGGCTCTTCCAGGTGAAACGTTTCAGACCGCAGCCCGGTAATGCGGGGCAGGGAATCAATCAAGGACTTCAACAGGCCCTCGCATGGGCGGTCATCCCGCTGTCCGCCTCCACATGGTGAAAGGGTGTGGCTGCCCGATGTCGTTTCTGGGTTGCCCGTTCTTTTTTCAGCGGGCCCAGCCGCAGGAAGTTCTCCACCAGGGTGAATCCGTGTTCCGTCAGAAAGCTTTCCGGATGAAACTGTACGCCATGAAGCGGAAAGCGACGATGGGACAGCCCCATGATCGTCCCGTCCGCCGTCCGCGCGGTAACCAAGAGGTGACGCTCGCAGGCATCCTCCGACAGTTGCACCACCAACGAGTGATACCGGGCGACCGTCAACGGGGAGGGTACTTGCGAAAAAAGTGCTTCCTGCTGGTGATACACCAGACTGGTTTTTCCGTGCATGGGAGCCGGGGATCGGACGGTCCGGCCGCCGAACACTTCATTGATGCACTGCATTCCCAGGCAGACACCCAAAATGGGGGTCGTTTGGTAAAGCGCCTGGATCAGCGCCCTGGAAATACCGGCGTGAACCGGATCCTTGGGCCCGGGGCTGATCAATACGTAGTCCGGTCGTTCGGCGACGGCCTGAGCCAGAGTAATGCGGTCGCTGCGGCGAACCTGGATATCCACGTCGTAATGCATAAACATCTGCACCAGGTTGTAAGTAAATGAATCGTAGTTGTCGATGACGAGCAGCGTTGCCACCATTGCCTCCTGAAGCTTAATGCCGCCACGCATGGGATACCAAATAAAACAGCCACCCCGGTTGAGCCTGGGTGGCTGATGCCTGTTGCATAACTCAGTTATTATCTACGACCACGTAAGCGGACGCGTATCAATATTTTTTATCTCAGTAGCGAATATGGCAGGCACGGTCAAGTAAAATAACACCCGACACCAAATATCGTTCCGATCAATCCACCGGCAACAGCACCGTAAAGGTCGTTCCTTTGTCCGGGACGCTCTCAACGCTGATCCGGCCCTTCAGCGCCTCCACCAGCCCTTTGACGATGGGCAGGCCCAACCCGGTGCCGGTGATGAAGCGGGTCTTGTCGTTCTTCACCCGGAAAAAGCGTTCGAAAATTTTATCCAGGTAGCGCGCTTCGATGCCGAATCCATTGTCGATCACCCGGACCCGCAGGTTGATGCCGGCCAAGTCGGCCTTGACCTTAATTTCACCCCCGTTTTGCGTGTAGTTGATGGCGTTGGTGATCAGGTTGCCGAAGATACTCTCCAGGGCCAGCGGGTCGGCCTTGATGGTGGGTAGCAGCTCGGCCGGCCGCTCCATGACGAGTGACTGCGATTTGTTCCTGGCACGGGTGCCGAGAAAGTCCACGATGTTACCGAGCAGATCTTCCAGCTGAACCGGTTTGGGCTCCTGGCAGGTGGTTCCGGATTCGATCCGCGAAAGATCCAGCAGGTCGCCGATGGTGGAAATCAGCCCCTGGGTTTTTTCCTTGGCCCGGGAGAGCAGGTGTTCCTCCGATTCGCTGAGCTGCCCCATCAGATCGTTCAGCACCAGCGCCAGTTGCTCGTGGATGGTTGACAGCGGGCTTCTGAGCTCATGGGAAACCTTGGCCACAAACTCGGACTTGAGCCGGTCTATCACCTTCATATTGGTGATATCGATAACAGTGACCACCGCCCCCAGGCATGCTTTGCGCTCGCCCAGCACCGGCCGCCCGCGAGCCATGAGAAAACGGTCTCCGCCGAAGGAAAACTCGTAAGAAGGAATATCGTCAAAATCCACATGCCGCCCGCCAGATATTTCCCCAATCAACCGGCACAATCCCTCGTCAGGGATGTAGGCCGAAATCGGCCCGCCGGTATCCGTGTCAGCACCGAGATCCAAGAGTCGGCAAAAGGCCGGATTCATCAGCACCACCTGGCCGTCGGTATTGGTCACCACGATCCCGTTGGGTATCGAGTCGACAATGGTGTGGATTCTGCTTTTTTCCGTTCCCAGATCCGCCAGGGTTCTGCGCCGCTCAGCTTCCAGTTTTACCGTGTCCTTCTGAAGCTGGATTTTCTCCCGGGCCCGGTTCACCACGATTCGCAGCTGATCCGGCTCGAACGGTTTGGGGATAAAATCGTAGGCGCCCCGTTTCATGGCCTCGATGGCGGTTTCGATGGTGGCAAAGCCGGTGATGACAATCACCAGGATGTCACGACCCATGGCCTGTATGTGCTTGAGCACCTCCATGCCGTCAATGCCGGGCATTTTTAGGTCCAACAGCACGATAGCCACCTCGGTACGCTCGATAATGTCCAGCCCTTCTTCACCATTTTTTGCCGTTAGTGCGCTGCATCCCATGCGGCTGATAATCCGCTCCGACCCGTCCCGGATGCCCTTTTCATCGTCTACCACCAGAACGGTTACGGGATCAGGCGTGCTCTGCATGTTCGGCTCCTTTTTCGGTTTCATGGGTGGTGGGAAATTCGATGGTAAAGGTGCTGCCGCGGCCGGGAATGCTTCGGGCGGTGATGGTGCCGCCGTGGTTTTCAACAATGCCGTAAACGACGCTCAGCCCCAATCCGGTTCCCTTGCCCTCATCTTTGGTGGTAAAAAAAGGCTCGAAGATATGCTCCAGATTCTCGGCGGATATTCCCGGGCCGGTATCGGCAATTTCGATCAACACCCGATCTTTGGTGGCGGATTCCCGGGTGCTGATGGTGATCGTGCCGTTGCCGTCCATGGCCTGGGCCGCATTGATGATGATGTTCATGAACACGTGGCCCAATTGCTGAGCATCCGCCAACACCAGGGGAACGAAGGGAGCCATTTTCTTTTTCACCGTGATATTATGAAAAAGGGTCTGGTTCTCGATGAGAAAAAGGGTCCGGTCGATCGCTTTGTTTATGTTCAACGGCTTCATGAACTGGCGTGTCTGCCGGGCGAACTCAAGCAGTTCCTTGACAGTATCCCGGCATCGCTGGGCGTCTTTTAAGATCCGATACAGATCCTCTTTGGCACTGTCCTCCAGTTCGTAGTCTTCCAGCATCAATTTGGTGTACAGCGTGATCCCCCCCAGCGGGTTGTTCAGCTGATGGGCCACCCCGGCAGACAATTTTCCCAGGGAGGCCATTTTTTCAGACTGGATCAACTGCAGCTGGGTTTTTTCCAGTTTCTGCTGAATATGGATGCGTTCCCTCAGGTCATGGAAAAAGCCGATGGAGCCGGCTTCATTACCGTTTTCATCGTAGATGATGGACGCGTATAGGCTGATGGGAATTTTCTCTCCGTTTTTCCCGATCGCCTTGATCCGGTATTTCTTCAGCTTTCCCTTGCCGCCATAGTCATCACTTCTCAAGTGCCGCATCACCGTTTTGGCACCATCACCCTCATAAATCGCTTTGATGTTCAGATGATCGAGCGCCGCCTCCACGCTATGGCCGGTCACCTCGGCGGCGGCATCGTTGAAGATGATGATCTTTCCGGTCATGTCCGCGGCGATCACCCCATCACAGGCGTTTTGGAGCAGATTATATAAAAAGCTGTTGGCCCGCCGGAGTTCTTCCTCGAGACCCTCCAACGCCGGAAGTTCAAAGTTAAAAATCGTCAATACCTCCTGCCCATCCTCGTCAGTGATGGGGTAAGCATACAGGCAGGATCGTTTTTGTTTGCTCAACGAACTTGATGAAAGATCCCGCAGGGATGGCTTGCCGGTGACCATGACTTTTTTGGCCGGGCAGTTGTCGCATGGTTCGGGGCGGCTGTAAAACACCTCGTGACAGCATTTTCCCGATGGAGACTCCCCGTCGATGAGGGAGTCGACACCGGCGGAAGCCAGAATGTGAAAATCTCTGGAGATAACGACAATTTTTCGTTTGAACGCATCCAGCGCCTTGAGCAGCAGTCTCCGCTCTTTTTCGGTGCGCATCAGGCCTCCCGGGGGTTGACGTTCCGGAACCACTCGTGGTCGAGCGATTAAAAGACAGTTTCTTGATGTTGTCAACAGCGATGCCGCTAAAAGCGCCGTCGCGTCCTCATTGAAACGAAGGATTCCCAGCCATGAAATTCACCGTCCATCGTCATGGATTCGACGGACGCTTGTTACGGCATGGCTTGAAGCTTCTGGAGGTATGCATCCCATTCCATGGGAAGCAGTTGTTTTTTTTTGTTGTTGCAGGATTTGCAAGCCGGCACCACATTTCCCTTGGTGCTTTTGCCTCCTCTGGCCACCGGAACGATATGGTCCATCGTCAGCTCGGCTGCCGGTATCCGCCCGTCGCAATAGTGGCAACGGCCTTTGGCACATTTTCGTTTCCACCACTGGGACTGCCTCAGTTCCCGGGCTTTTTGTCGCTCACGCGTGAGATCCTGCTCATCCAGATCATAGGCAAACGGCTTCATCGCATCTCCTTGTTCGCCCTTGTCATGGAGGACCGGCTGCCTGCCAGCCCCAATCCAACCAGCCAGTTGTCGATCTCGGCCTGCAGCATCTTATAGAAGCGGACAGATCCGCCTAAACCGGTTCTGCCGAAGAAGTAGTTGATCTCCAGAAAAAGCGGTTTCAGGTCGCTTTCTGCAGGCCCGGATCGATCAAAAATAAAATCGAACCCGGCCAGATTGATTCGCGTCTGTTGGCAGAAGCTGCGAGTCAAGGCCAGGACCGTCTGACGAAGCACCGGGTCTGATTGCGTGTCGATCCGCGCACCCGTGGCCAGGCCGGTGCCAAAAACCCCGGGGTCGTCCTGAATTCTCCAATAGGCCGCCTGGGTCTGTCCGATCACGGCAACCCGCAACGTCCGATTCGACTCGGCGATACGGGCCTGTATGACAAATCCCCGCTGACCGGACTGCTCATAAACCGCCGCCTTGATAAGGGCTTGTTCCAAGTCAGATTGGGATCGGAGCAGAAAGACCGTTTCCCCTTCCCCTCCCCAGTCCAGTTTGAAGACGAGGGGAAAACCGACCTCGTGCACCCCCGCGCCGCAACGCTGGAAGTGCTTGATATCGTCAAAGACCCAGGTGCGGGGATGGGGGGCTCCCAGGGCCTGAAAAAGCCTGGCCTGACCGGTTTTTCCGGGATATTGAAAGCGTGCATCATAATCCGGGAAGACATGGGGGCAGTTTTGTCTGACCATGCGGTAGAGCGTCTCCCGGCACCCCTGGGGCAGAATGACGGCATCGGCGGCCACGATGGCTGCCAGATCTTTTTCATCCGGATCCCTGCCGGCACAAAGCCTGTTGCTGTCGGTTTCGTAGCAGGGATGAAAAGAAAGAATCATTAGTACCCGAACTTGCGCAGTGCCTTGGTATCCCTGGTCCAGTTTTTCTGCACCCGCACAAAAAGTTTCAGAAAAACCTTGGCATCAAGCATCTTCTCGATATCCTGCCTGGCCGCCTCGCCAATTTGCTTGAGTTTGGTCCCTTGTTTGCCGATGACGATGCCCTTTTGAGATTCCCGTTCCACGTGGATGGTGGCATGAATCCGAATCCGTGTGCCGCTTTTCTCTTCCTTGAAGGAGTCGATGGTAACCGCCACGGCGTAGGGAATTTCCTGCCCGGTAAGCCGGATGGCCTTTTCCCGGACCATTTCAGCGGCAATGAAACGCGCCGGCAGGTCCGTCAGACTCTCGGGAGGGAAAAAGGGTGCCCCGACGGGAAGGGCGGCTTCCATGGCATCCATCAACCGATCGACCTGTTCGCCGTTTTTGGCGCTCACGGGAACCACGGCTGCAAAAGGAAACATTCCAGACCAGCGTTCGATCTGTGACAGCAATGCCGGCCGCTGGACCTGGTCGATCTTGTTCAGGGCCAGCATCACCGGGAGTCGCTGTTGGGAAAGCTTGTCGAGCAGCAACCGTTCCGCCGGTTCGTCCGGGCTGTGGGCATCCACCACCAAAAGGACAAGATCCACTTCAGACAGGGTAGACAGGGCCATGTCGACGATCCGGGTGTTGAGCGGGCTCTTGGCCCGGTGGATGCCCGGGGTGTCCAGAAAGACCATCTGGGAACCGGTCCGGTGAACCACGCCAAGGATCCGGTTGCGGGTCGTCTGGGGTTTTTTGGATGTAATCGATATCTTCTGGCCCAGCATGTGGTTGAGCAGGGTTGACTTTCCCGCATTGGGTGCGCCAAGGATCGCCACAAAACCGGATCTAAAAGCGTGGTTTGAGTCTGGTCCGTTCGGGGTGTTCATCGAGGACGGCCCTTTCTATGGCCGACCAGACCTCCGGTTTTCCCACCCGCGTCTTGGCGGAAAAAAGGATCAGGACGGATTCGTCCACACCGATGGCGGCGCCGATGGCCTGTCGCTGTTTTTTTTGTGCAGATTTGGATAGCTTGTCCGCCTTGGTCAGCACCAAAATAGGCGTGCGGTGGTAAAGTTTCAGCCAGTCGATAAAGTTTTGTTCTTCGATGCCCGGGATCCTGCGAATGTCCATGATCAATACGACCGCTTTAAGCGTTTCCCGGCCTTTGAGATAGGTCTCAATCATGGGTCCCCAATTGCGCCTCACCGATGCGGGAACCCTGGCGTATCCATATCCGGGCAGGTCAACCAGTGAAATCCGGTCATTGACCGTAAAAAAATTAATCAGCTGCGTCCGGCCGGGTGTCGAGCTTGTTTTTACCAGTCGCTTCCTGTTGACCAGGGTGTTGATCAATGAGGATTTTCCGACGTTGGAGCGACCGGCGAAGGCTGCTTCAGGATGCAGGGCCTCCGGATATTGGGAGGGTTTGACCGCACTGGTGACAAAGTCTGCCGATTTAACGATCATGTCTCTGTCCCCGGTTCATTGGCGCGCCTTGAGGTAAGCCTCCAGGCGGTTCATGCCTTCGGCGATGTTTTCCATGGAGTTGGCGTAAGAGAAGCGCAGGTATCCCTCTCCGTTCTGGCCAAAATCGATACCGGGGGTCACCCCCACGCTGGCCTTTTCCAGGATGTCGAATGCCAGGGCGTAGGAATCTTTAGAGATGTGCCGGGCGTTGGCAAAGACATAGAACGCGCCGGTGGGCTCCACGGTGATGCCCAGCCCCATTTCCCTCAGGCGTCGGATCATGAAGATCCGTCGCTCGTTGTAAATGCGCTTCATACGCGCGACGTCATCCCCGGACTCCTTCAGCGCGGCGATTCCCGCCTTCTGAATCATGGCATTGGCCGAAATGAAAAAGTTCTGCTGCACCTTTTGAATGGGGCGGATGAACGCCTTGGGTGCGATGAGGTAGCCCAATCGCAGACCGGTCATGGCAAACAGTTTGGAAAAGCCGTTGAGTACGAAGGCCCGGTCCGTGAACTCGAGGATCGAATGCTCTTTTCCTTCATAAACCAACCCGTGGTATATCTCGTCCGAGACGATCCAGGGCGGCATGTCGGCAATGGCTTCCATGCGCGCTTTGGAGAGCAGGTTGCCCGTGGGGTTGGAGGGCGAGTTGATGAAGATGGCCCGGGTGCGATCAGACAGCTTTTTTTCGATGGCCTCCGGACGATATTGGAACCCGTCTTCCTCGAAGACCGGCACCTTCACCGGTTCGCCCCCGACGAACTTGATGAAGTTGGGATAGCAGGCGTAGTGAGGATCTGAGAGGATCACCGGATCTCCGGGTTCCAGGAGGGCGGCGAAGGTCATGAAAATAGCCGGCGAACTGCCGGAGGTGACCACCACCTGGCCCGGATCGACCCGCACACCATAGGTGTGGTGATAATACTCGCAGATCGCTTCGCGCAACTCAAGCAAGCCCAAGCTGTGGGTGTAGTGCGTGAATCCGTCCATCAACGCCTTGCAGGCCGCAGCTTTTACACATTCCGGCGTGTCGAAATCGGGTTCTCCCACCTCCAGGTGGACAATGTGCTTGCCCTGGCACTCCAGCTCGCAGGCCCGTTCCAGCACATCCATGACGATAAAAGACGTCATCTCCTCGGTGCGGTGCGATGCCATGGATCCCTTCTCTCCCTTTATTGGCGCCGATCATGTGAGGCGAGCGACGCGTTAGATCACCTTGTTGAGCGGATATTCGATGATACCCTCAGCACCGTTTTTCAGCAGGACGGGAATCAGGTCCCGCACCACGCCGGTGCCGACAACCGTCTCCACGGAAAACCAGTCGGACTGATAAAGAGACGCCACGGTGGGCGCGTTGAGGCTGGGCAGAAGCGTCACCACCTGTTCCAGCTTGTCGTGGGGCACATTCATTTTGATTCCCACCATCTTTTCACCCAGCAGGGCCCCTTTCAGGAGAAGGGCGATTTGTTCGATCTTCTCCCGCTTGTGAGGGTTCTTCCATGCCTGGCGATTGGTGATCAGTTGGGTGTTGGTCTGCATGAGCTCGTGGATGATTCGCAAGCCATGGGCCCTGATGGTGCTTCCGGTCTCGGTGACCTCCACCACGGCATCTGCCAGGCCGGAAACCACCTTGGCTTCCGTGGCGCCCCATGAAAATTCGACTTTCACGGCAATGTTGCGCGCCTCGAAATAACGTTTGGTAAAGGCCACCAGTTCGGTGGCAATTTTCTTGCCCTTCAAATCGTCAAGCGCTCTGATCGGAGAATCATAGGGCACGGCCAACACCCACCGCGCCGGCCGGGCACTGACCTTGGAATAGATCAGGTCTTCCACCACATGAACATCGGAGCTGTTCTCGGCAATCCAGTCCTTGCCGGTGAGACCGGCATCCAAGGTGCCGTTTTCCACATAGCGCGACATCTCTTGGGCCCGGCAGATGGTGCATTCGATCGTGTCGTCGTTGATTTCGGGAAAGTAGCTGCGATCGTTGACATTGATTGTCCAGCCGGATCGTTTAAAAAGGGCAAAGGTGGCGTTCTGCAGGCTGCCCTTGGGAATGCCCAGCTTCAGGGGTGTCGTCATACCTTGTAAACCTCCTTGGGGTCGAAAACCGGCTGCCCGATGGTAACCAGCTCGCCGCCCTCCTCTTTCTGGTGAAAGCAGCTGGCATATCCGGTGTGGCAGGCGGCCCCCCCGGCCTGTTCCACCTTCAGCAGCACGGTATCGTCGTCGCAGTCGACGCGGATTTCCTTGACACGCTGAATGTGGCCAGAAGTGAGTCCTTTTACCCACAGGGTGTCGCGGGACCGGCTGTAGTAGGTGGCCCGGCGGGTTTTCAAGGTCTCTTCCCAGGCTTTTCGGTTCATATAGGCCAACATGAGGACCTCTCCGGTTTTTTCGTCCTGGGCAATGGCCGGTATCAATCCGCCCATTTTTTCGAAATTCAGTTCGATCATTCGTTTTCACTCCACCGTAAAGATAAAATCGATTTGTCGTTCGCTCGAAAGTCCCGCCGCAAGCGACGGGGAATGCACAGGCCAGCGCGGTTCATACATTCATGCAAATCCGGATTATCTAACCACATCGCCTGTGGGAGTCAATCCCTTTTTTCCGCAACTGCGGGATAATCTTGCGAAAAATTATTTACTCTGATAGGGTAATGCGGTTATCACATCCGGGCTCGGACCATGGGGTTCGTCGCTGCAGCCGCCGACGCTCCCGAAACAAGAACAGGTTTTATACGTAGCCATGTCCAAAGAAAAAAGCGCTTCTCAAATCCTGAAAAAACGGGCACGCCACCAACCGGGGGCGATCATTGGCCGGCTTGCCAAGTGGTCGCTGATCATGGCCGTCGTCTTGATGTTCATGGGTGCCGCAACCATGGTGGGCGTCTATTTCTATTTAAGCGACGACCTGCCCAAAATTACGTCACTGACGGACTATCACCCGTCCATCATCACCACCGTCTATTCCGACGACAACCGCAAAGTCGCCGAATTTTACAAGGAACGGCGCATCGTGGTTCCCCTTTCAAATATCCCCATCCAACTCCAGCAGGCCTTCATCGCCGCTGAAGATTCCCGGTTCTACAAACACCAGGGAATCGATCTGTTCAGCATTATCCGGGCTTTTATAAAGAATATCGAGGCCGGCGCCATCGTTCAGGGCGGCAGCACCATCACCCAGCAGGTCACCAAATCCTTTTTGCTCACCCCCGAGCGCAGTTACGAACGAAAGATCAAAGAGGCGATCTTGGCCTATCGGATCGACAAGACCTTCACGAAGGAGGAGATTCTTTACCTGTATCTGAACCAGATCTACCTCGGCCACGGCGCCTATGGCGTTGAAGCTGCCGCTGAAAATTACTTCGGCAAATCGGTCAGCGAACTGAGCCTGGCGGAGTGTGCCATTCTGGCGGGGTTGCCCCAGGCGCCCAGCCGATACTCCCCCTTCCGGTTTCCCGAGCGGGCCAAACAACGCCAGATTTATGTGTTGAACCGAATGCTGGCAGAAGGGTTTATCAATAACACCGAGGTGACCGAGGCCATCGACGTAAAGATGGACATCAAGCCGCGCCGCAATTGGTACATTGAAGAGGTGCCCATATACACGGAACACATCCGGCGGTACGTGGAAAAAAAATATGGAGAGGAGGCCCTTTACACCCAGGGACTCAAGATTTACGCGGCGGTCAACATCGAAATGCAACGGGCTGCCCGTCAGGAGGTTGAAAAAGGCCTGCGTGAACTGGACCGCCGGCTTGGATATCGGGGTCCGGAAGCACATCTGGCTCCCGAGGAAATTGAGAGCTTCAGTGATGAACTCCAGCTCTCGCTGCAGGAAACCCCGCTGGCCGAGGGGTCATCGACCAAAGGCGTGGTCATCGATGTGAATGACAAGGAAGGGACCGCCACCGTTCGCATGGGCGATGCCCGCGGGACCGTATCCATCGAAGACATTCGCTGGGCGCGCAAACCCAATCCGAACCTGGCTTTTTACCAGGCTCAGGTGAAAAAGGTCAGCCAGGTTTTGAAAACCGGGGACGTCATTCTGGTGCAAGTGGTTAAAAAAATGAATTCAGGGGGCCTGTGGGAGGTTTCCCTGGACCAGGTACCCGATGCCCAGAGCGCCCTGATGTGCATCGAGGCCGAAACCGGCCTGGTGAAGGTGATGGTGGGCGGGCGCGACTTCATGGAGAGCCAGTTCAACCGAGCCATTCAGTCCCGTCGCCAGCCGGGCTCCGCGTTTAAACCCATTATCTACGCTGCCGCGCTGGACAAGGGGTTTACCGCGGCAACAGAGATCATTGACGCCCCCATTGTCTTTAAAGACGAGGTCAATGACTTCACCTGGAAACCGAAAAACTACGGAAAGAAGTTTTACGGCCCGACGTTGCTCCGCGAGGCCCTCACCAAGTCGCGCAACGTCGTTACCATTAAAATACTTCAGGAAATCGGCATCGACTACTGTATCGAATACGCCCGACGGCTGGGCATTACGTCCGACCTGGCCCGTGATCTCTCTATCGCTTTGGGATCCTCCGGCGTGTCTCTTTTAGAACTGGTCAATGCCTATGCCGTTTTCGCCAATCAGGGATATCTGGTGGAGCCCGCCTTCATCACCAAAATTGAAGACCGCTTCGGTAACATCCTCGAGGAGATGAATCCGTCAAGGGAGCGGGTCATCGACAAAAGCACCGCTTACATCATGACCAGCCTGCTGGAGAGTGTGGTCCAAGAGGGAACCGGCAAACGGGTCAAGGCCCTGAACCGGCCGGTGGCCGGAAAAACGGGAACGACCAACGACCTTCAGGATGCCTGGTTCGTCGGATACACCCCGCGATTCATCTCCGGTGTCTGGGTGGGCTACGACAATGGACGAACGCTAGGCAAGGGGGAGACCGGGTCACGAACGGCCAGTCCGATCTGGCTGGGTTTCATGGATAGGATTTTAAAAGATAAACCGGTGCGTATGTTCCAGGTCCCCGAAGGCGTGGTTTTTGCAAAAATCGATGCGCAAACCGGCCTCTTGCCCATCCCCGAATCCAGAAAAACCCTGTTCGAATGTTTTAAAGAGGGATCCGTTCCTACCGAATACACGAAAAAGCCGGATACCATCGTCGACGCCGAATCCTTTTTCAAGTCCGACATGTAGCCGTGGCCACATCGCTGTCTTTTCGTATTTTGTTCTGCCGTGCCGAGGCTGTTGACCTTTTTGACCAGGTTTCTCCGCACGGCAGGATCCATCAGCAGCCGGGGCCTGATCGATGAAGTTAAGATCCATTCTGAGGGTGCTTTCCCTGCTGGCCTTCCTCTCCGCCTGCGTTGCCGGCTATCTGTACTATAGCTCCTTGAAAGAATACGCCTTTCAAGAAGCGGAACGCAACGCCCTGAATCGGCTGCAGACCACCAAGAAAAACCTGTCCGCCTTTTTTTCCGAAAACATCAAACCCGTGCGGGTGCTGGCGGCGATGCAGCCCCTGGTAGATGTTCTTGTTCACCCGGATCCACAGACCCTCAACGCCGCCAATGCGCTGCTGGACCTGTTCAAAAAGACCCTGGATGTGGAGGTCTGTTACCTCATGGACCTGCGGGGAAACACTCTTGCCTCGTCCAACCGAAACGATCCGGACAGCTTTGTGGGTATGAACTTTTCCTTCCGCCCCTATTTTCAGGACGCCATGCAGGGGCTTCCGGCCAGTTACCTGGCCCTGGGCACCACCTCGCGAAAACGGGGTGCGTACCACAGTTACCCGGTGTACCGAAAAAATTCGGATACCCCGTTGGGCATTGTCGTCATCAAAGCATCCATTTTTTTCGTTGAAAAGGAACTGACACCGGAGGAAACCAGTATCCAGTTGGTCGTGGACCCCCAGGGGATGATTTTTATCTCCAGCCGGTCTGAATGGCTGTACCAGCTCCTGTGGCAGCTAAAGCCGGATGATATCAGGCGGCTGCGACAAACCCGGCAGTTTGGCAACGGCCCCTGGCACTGGACGGGGCTCCGGAAAAATGGAGAAAAGGAGGTCATTGACGCTTCCGGAAAACCGTACCTGTTTCACCAGATTGCCGTCGACGACTACCCGGGCTGGAAAATTGTCCACCTGTATGACCTCAAAGCCGCATCCAAGCTGGTTTCCGAACCGCTGTTGAAAATCATACAGCCGGTCATCATCGTCCTGTGTTTGCTGCTGGGAGCCTCTATTTTTTTTCTATACCGCCAAGCCAGTCTGGAAATCGCCAGACGCCGCACCGTGGAACATGCGCTTCGAAAAAGCGAAGAGCGATACCGATCCCTTTACCACCATACGCCGGCCATGTTGCATTCGATCGATAAAAATGGAAGACTGGTCAGTGTCAGCAACTACTGGTCCGATGCCCTCGGATACACACGAGAGGAGGTCATTGGCAAAAAACTCACGGACTACCTTTCCCCGGATTCCCGTAAATATGCAGAGGAAACGATTATTCCGACTTTTTTCAAAAAGGGATTCATCAAAGACGTCCCCTATCAGTTCATCAAGAAAAACAACGAGATTATCGAGGTTCAAATTTCGGCTATCACCGATCGTGATGAGCAGCGACAGACCTTCAGGTCGCTGGCCGTTTCCATCGATGTCACCGAACGAAACAAGGCCGAACGGGCACTTCAGGAGGCCAAGGAAGCGCTCAGCAGCTACTCCAAGGACCTTGAGAGTCAGGTGCGCAAACGTACGCGTGAAATTTCGGGTATTCTCCAGTACACGCCGGCCGTGGTCTATATCAAGGATGCCGACGGCAAATATACCATGGTCAATTCAAAATTCGAGGAATTGTTCGGCATCCGCTCCGCCGACGTTCGCGGCAAAACCGACCAGGACTTTCTCGCCCCTGATATCGCCGACCAGTTCTTTAAAAATGACGACCGGGTCCTTCGTGAAAAACAGTCCATTCAGGTGGAGGAAAGCATCGTTATCGACGACGATGCGCACACCTATTTGAGTACCAAATTCCCCCTTTACGACGGCAAAGGACGGGTGACCGGTGTATGTGGCATCGCCACTGACATCACCGCACTCAAAAAAGCCCAGGAACGGCTACGGCGGCTCTCGGCCAGCATTATGACGAACCAAGAAAAAGAACGCGCCTATCTGGCCCGCGAACTTCACGATGAACTGGGACAGGTGCTCACTGCGCTTCGCATGGAAGCCGTGTGGATCCGCAGTCGCGTGATCCAATCCGACCCGATCGCTTCGGCCCGTGCATTGACAATGTGTGAACTCATCGATAAGACCATTGAAGAAGTTCGCGGCCTGGCCATCCGTTTGCGACCGGGCGTTCTGGATCATTTGGGATTGGTGGAGGCGATTGAATGGTATACCGCGGATTTTGAAAAGCGGTATGACATCAGCTGTGTGTTCGAACACGACGACGGGCCGGAAATCCGGGGCAGTATTGCTACGGCCGCCTACCGCATCTCACAGGAGGCGTTGACCAATGTCGCCCGCCACGCATCAGCGACCCGCGCCAAGGTGACCATGTCGTTTGACAACAGCAATTTATCGCTCACCATCAAGGATAACGGCAAGGGCTTCGAACCGGATTCCTTGGGTGACGCCGAAGGATTAGGCGTGGCAAATATGCGCGAACGCGCCAACCTGGTGGGTGGATTTTTCGATGTTCAATCCAGACCCGGGGGAGGAACCCGGATCCGCTTCACCGTAGCCTTAACCGAAAGCTGACCATCATGATCAGGGTTCTTCTTGCCGATGACCACAGCATTGTTCGCGCCGGACTGCGGCGAATCGTCGAAGAGAGTGGAGATATTGAAGTGGTGGCCGAAGCCTCGGATGGCCGGGAGGCGGTGTTGGCCGTTCGAAATGAGAAGCCGGATGTGGCCGTGATCGATATTTCAATGCCTATTTTAGACGGCCTGGAAGTAATCACCCAGTTGAAAAGCGAATTTCCGGAGGTGCCCATTCTGGTGCTGACCATGCACGAAGAGCATCAGTATGTGGTTCGGGCTATCGAAACCGGAGCAATGGGTTACATCACCAAACAAAGCGCGCCGGAGCAGTTGGTCAAAGCCATTCGTAAAGTCCACTCCGGATCCTTGTTTTTAACTGACGAGGCCGCTGAAGCATTGGCCCTCAGGGTCGCCAAGGGTAACAAGGCCCAAAGTCCGCTGGACTCCCTTTCCACCCGCGAACTACAGGTGTTAAGACGCCTTGCCCTGGGCAACACCAACCGGGAGATCGCCTCCGCCTATCATATCAGCATTAAAACGGTCGATACCTATCGGTTCCGCCTGCTGAAGAAATTAAATCTGCGCAATAACGCCGACCTGTCGCGCTTTGCCATCCAGAATCACCTCATCGAAACCTGAACCGGCGGTTTATCTTCTAGTGCTCCGGTGCCCAGCGCCAACACCTTTCATCGGATACGCCTAACGCCTGGCCAGGAGCCGAAGCGCTGCCCGACGGATTTGTGCATCTTCATCTGCCAGCAACCCAACCAGGGTTGCTTTCAGGTGCACATCGTCGACGGGCGGCTGTGCCGATAGATTTTCCAAGACCTGACGGCGGACCCGGGCATCCTCATCCCCCAATAGCCGCAGATAGCCGTTGAAGATGGTCGTGGAGAAAGGAAGCATGGCCAAGCCGGATAACGCATCCACGCGCAAATCCGGCACAAGGGTTTCCAAACACCCGAAATAAACGTTTTCAACCTGGTCAATGAATTCGGCAAACCTCCATAGATTCAGCAAAATACTGCGCTGTTCCTCCATCGTCCCGGTTTTCAGGCGGGTGATCAACAAATCGAATACACGCACATCGCCCACCGATGACAGGGCTGCAACCACCGCGTCCTGAACATGGCGATCCGGATCGGGCATATGCAGCATGAGCGATTCAACCGCCTGCCAGTTTCCCTCCCAGCCGAGAGCCAGGGCACAGCTGCTTCGAACGGAGGGATTGGGGTGATTCAGTTTTTCCATCAGCTCGTCTTTCAAAGCCGAGGGGTCATCGCTCAAGGACGCGGCAAGGCTCAATTGCATGGCTGCCGAGTGTCGGACCTGTTCGTCCAGCGAGGTCTCGAGCATAAGCTTAAAAAGTGGCCATAGCACCCGTTCTTTCCCGGCGTATCCAAGCAGGGGAAGCATTTTCAATATCAGCGCCGTGTCGGCGTGGGGCAACGCATCCAAAAAAACCTCAACGGCAACGGCCGGTTCGGCAAGAAACGCCTCCACATCCGCCAGATAGAGGCGTACCTTTTCCAACAGCCGATCCGGCCGGTTCATGGGTATGAGCACGCCGGTTTTCATGTCATCCCTGTCGGCGGCGTTGCTGGTCGGCAAACACCTTGAGGATGTACTTGGCTGCAAAATCGTCTCGGCCAAGGTATTTAACACCTGTTTCCTGCACGTTTTTGCATATTTCCTTAACCCGTTTGTCCTTTTCATCAACGCGGATGAACTGCCTTTCTCTTTTTTGTTGAAAGACGACGGATTCACCCAGTTCGCCTTTGATCTGTTTGAATGTTTCCTCATCCATCGGATTGTCGCCGAACCATTTCTTTTCCACGGGGATGGATATCTCGACCATCACACAAACGTGCCAGTGGTCGGCGGTTATTTTTTTTGACTGATCCCAACCCAGCAGGGTCAGACCATTTTTTAAATTTAAAGACAAAAGGGGATCGGTTGGCATGATTTTCCTCTCTAAAACAGGGAAAGTTGTTCTTGGATTGGCTTTTCGGATCGCTTTGCGCCGGGAAAGGAAAAGCACGTATAACGATTGTCAATGTCTTCCAAAAACGGGGATGCCTGCCTGGTCTGCATGTGGCCATATACCCGTCTGCGGTCAGCCATGGTTAAAAAAAGGTGTCTTTTTGCCCGGGTCAGTGCCACATAAAATAGCCGCCGCTCCTCTGCCATGTCTGCCGGCCGGGTGTCTGATCGGTAGGGTATAAAACCATCTTCGCAACCGGCGATAAAAACAACGGGAAATTCCAAGCCTTTGGCGGCATGCATAGTAAGCAGAGCCACTTTTTCCACGCGGTGATCATAGAGGTCCGTATCTTTGCAAAGGGTGATCGCTGCCATAAACCCGCCGACCTCTTTTTGATACGCCTTGGACATTTCCAGCAAGTGGCCAATGCCACGTTCGAACCCACGGTCATCACGATATTTCCCACTCAAATTGGTCTTGCTCAATATCAACTCAATAATTTGCGTAACCGAGAACCCTTTGGCTTTTTCCTTAAAACGGGTTAGTCGTCCGATAAATTCATATAATTGTTGCTGACGTGCGTGGCCCATGCGGGGAATCGGCAGCCGGCAGGATTGAACCAATGCTTCCGCCAAGGTAAGCTTTTTCCGGTAAGACCACGATTTAAGAATCTCCACACCTTTTTTCGAAACCGATGAATTGAACAGCCCTGCGGTTGCTTGAAGATCGTTAAATATACCCGTGCCGGTTAGCAGTTTAATAACCGAAATCAACGCTTGTACCCCGGGGTGATCCAGAACGCTCTGCCGGTCGATCAACTGACATGGAATTCCGGCTTTTTCAAGTGCTTGCAAAATTATCTGACCCTGGTTGCGCATCCTGAACAAGACAGCAAAATCCGCGAAACTCAACCGTCTGTGATCCGCGGCCGCATCCACAGCGCCGGAATCCAGGGAATAAAAGCCGAGCCCTCCAATCATCTTTTCGATGGTTTTGCCAATGGCAACGGCTTCGGATTTTTCCGAAGCCAACTGCATGACGGGGATATGGCCATCGCCAGACATTTCCGAATAAACCGCATGCCGACCACCGCTTTCAAGCCGGTCTGAATTCTTTTCAATCACTTGGGCCGCGGCTTCCAGAATCGTCCGCGTGGACCGATAATTTTTTCTCAAATGAATGGTCTGAGAGTCGGGAAAATCATGTTTGAACCATTTAAAACAATCGACGTCCGATCCTCTAAACCCGTATATGGATTGATCCGGGTCACCTATAATCCGTATACTGGCAGTATCTCCGGCCAGGATCTTAACGAGACGATACTGGCCGGCGTTGATGTCCTGGTATTCGTCGATCAAAATATCGCTGACGGGATCCGCATATCGATATCGAGCATTCGTATTTTTTTCCAGCAAGTCAACCGTCCGGAAAATCAAATCTTCAAAATCCACAAGGGATTGAATGCGAAGCAGCTGCTCATACGTGTCATAGCAACGAACAAAAGATTCCAACCGCCCATGCGGACATACCTCGTCGAGGGGGTCTTTGCTGGATAGCATCTTTTCTTTGGCCAAGCCAATCCATGCCGCCATTTCATCCACGCTGGCCGCCGACCCTTTTTCTGGCAGGTCATTTAGGGCCATGGCATCACGAATCAGCATTTTGCGGGTATTGTCATCTACAACCGAAAGCATGCCATTCGCCACGGAACGCCTCAAGATGCGATAACCCAAAGCATGAAAGGTGCCAACAAAGGGAAGTGTGTATGAACCGCCCAAAATAGCACGAAGCCGCTCTTTCATTTCCATGGCTGCTTTATTGGTAAAGGTCACTGCCAGCAGATGGTTGACATCTACGCCGCATTCGATCAGACGGCCAATTTTCTGGGTCAACGTGCGGGTCTTTCCGGTCCCCGGCCCGGCAACGATAATCAAGGGACCATCTGGATGATCGACCGCCTGCTGCTGATCTTTATTTAAACATATATCCTTTTCAAGCGGTTCATCCGATTCATTGATCGCTGGCCCCATCGGATTATCTTCTAAATTACACTGGGTTGGTTTGATTTCGGCATCTACCCGTTCAAGATCTTTATCAAAACCCGAAAAAAGGCCCCGTTGACCTAACAGCCGATCCCTTTCACGATCGCTGAATATCCGAACGCTTCCGAAAAGCCCGTCATAGCCCGGAGAAAAAGATACGCGCTCGTCTCGCATTCGAATGATGGCTTCTGCCAGCAACGGCATGCCAGCTGATTCGATGGTTTGTCTGTCCAGGTAATGAAGTATATTCAATTCACTGCCCAGGAACGCCACTAATGCCCGGTAGCTGTCTTTTACTTTTTTGGACTGGGAACCGACCCTTAATATTTCGGCCAGCAAATCATCGAGTGGGATGAGCCGGTAAAAGGGAAAACCACGGTCCGGGCGGAGGCCTTCGGGACGGGTGGCCAGATCTTCCACGCGATGCAGCACCCCAAGTGTCAGCGGTTTGCCACAAACCGGACATTTTCCCTTATGAAATTGGGTCTGAGCTGGCGTAAAAGACACCTCGCATTTACGATGCCCGTCCACATGGTATTTTCCCTCTTCGGGGAAAAATTCAAAGGTGCCTGCAAATTGACGTTCATCTCCTTTTTCCATGGCAGACCGGATGGCGAAATAGTTCATTTCGGTTGTAAACAGATTGGCCTCACGACCCAGTTTTGAAGGTGAATGGGCATCTGAATTTGAAATAAGCGTAATGCGATCCAGGTTTGAAACCCGCCAGTTCATGGAAGGATCAGATGACAGGCCCGTTTCTACGGCAAAAATATAAGGGCTGAGATCTTCGAAACACGCCTCGATTGAATCAAACCCGGACCTTGATCCCAGCATTGAAAACCAGGGTGTCCATATATGGGCAGGAACGAGGAACCCATCCTCGGAGGTTTCCAATGTCATCTCCAGGAGATCCCGGGCATCTAGACCGAGGATCGGCCTGCCGTCGGAGGCTATATTTCCGATGTCTGCCAATCGCCTGTTGAAATGACGCACATGCTCTACTTCCGGAAAAAAAACAAGGTTGTGATTTTTTCGAGTCCTTCCCTTTTTTTTATATATATTACTGATTTCACAACTTAATATAAAGCGTACCGGGGCACGGCAAGAGACCGGCACAAATTCATCACAGCACCGGGCAATCTCCGCTTTCAGACGGTACATGCCCGGTTCTGCCGGTTCCAGTTTGTCAATGATTTCGGATATCCATCCAGGATGCGTGAAATCTCCGGTTCCGACCACCGTGATCCCCTTCAATTGGGCCCATATGTATAGGTTTTCAAAGTCGAGGTTGCGAGCTGTCGCCCGCGAAAACTTTGAATGAATATGAAGGTCGGCGATGAATGAATCTGAAATTTTATTCACTAAATATATAACCTTTTAAATTTATTAAAAATAACAATAATTATCCAGCATAGTTAAATATTGGGCTCTTTTTGTCAACATTCAATTGGGAATCTCTTTTCAACTCATCATACTAAAATGATTCAACTAATTATAGACAGGGGATACTCCCCCCAACTGTTAAAAATAGCTTGAAAAAAATACATAAAAACGCTATATGTATTTGTTTTAATAAAAATTTACACAACATTCGGTATATAGGTTCAATTAATGGGTATTCTTTCATCTTCCGTGTCTATCACCCCGTATCGCGTTGAAGGAAAATTGCCGGAACCGATTTTGGAAAGTGTGGCCACTGGACTCCAAAAAAATGCCGTTGAAGAGATAGACAACGAATCATCGGATAAGGCCGTTGGGTGGACGTGTTTCAACAACCCCTTCAGCACCGATTTTAAACAAACCCCTTTCCTCATTGGAACCCATTTGGTTTTCTCTATGAGAATCGATAAAAAATCGATTCCCTCTAAAATTATTCAAAAACACTACACCCTTGAAATGAATAAACGACTGGAAAACAGTGGGCGTGATTTCTTAAGCAAAACCGAAAAAAAAGAGATAAAAGACCATGTCGTCCACCTGCTGAGTTTGAGAATTCCGGCGACGCCGAATATTTATGATCTGATTTGGAACTACGAATCCAGCACGCTCTGGTTCTTCTCCAACTTGAAAGGGGCCAATGAAGAGTTGGAAACCCTTTTCACCCGATCTTTTAAATTGAAATTAATCCGGTTGTTTCCCTATACCATGGCATCCTTGACCTCACCATTGTCCGATGTGGAAAAAGATGCCTTGTCCCAGATCACCCCAACCCGGTTCGCGGAGTAAAATAAAAAAAACCCATGCTAGATGTCGCAATCGCTTATAACCGATATAAATTTATTGGAAACGAGTTTTTAACCTGGTTGTGGTTCACCATCGACAACGATCAAGCGTCTTTAAAAGCCGTTGATGCGTCCATTACCTCCCTATATCTCGGTAATCGGATCGTCCTGGAAAATAGCATCAATGATGCCAGTGAGATAATTACCATCAAAGGTGACGATGCCGGACTGGAAGAGGGTCTTTTATCTCTTCGAAAAGGGGCTGTTGTCGTTGAAATGAATCTTTCATACAAAACGGATAATCAGGAGTGGAAATTCACCCTGAAAGGGGAAAGCCTCAGTTTTTCAGGCCTAAAAGTTCCCGAAACCGGCCCTGTTGAAACCAACGCGGATATTGAAGGGATGGTCCTGGAAAAAGCCTTCCTGTATGAAAAGGCAATTGAACTGGTCAATCGTTTATTTAATTTTTTCTTACAATTAAGATCTTCTGTGGAATGGAATAAAAAAACCGTCCCACATATTAAAAAATGGATACATAGTTGATTGGGAACCATTATGGACAGACAGACATGTAAAAGCTGTCAATAAGTGGTCGTTTATTAACAATTTAAATTTTTCTGACACACAGTCTTTTTTATAAAACAACACTCATCAACTTATTAACAGTTAGAATCAATATAATTAAATAGAAAATCAATATTTTATAATCTTATGAGCTATTTGTCAGCTCCAACTAAGATAACAATATATTAAAAGGAATTATATTATGAAATTCATTATCAACAAATTCCAAATTGTTAATGTGCTGGCAAAAGTGCAAGGGTTAACCGGACGGCGGAGCAATCTGGCGATCACCGAAAACATACTGATTCGGTCTGGCGCCGATGGCATCCATCTGACCGCCACCGATCTTGAAACCGGGTTTGAAGGCTTTTATCCGGCATCGGTGGAAAAAGAAGGCGCGGTTGCCGTCAGTGCTAAAAAATTATTTGAAATTTTAAGGGAATTTCCTTCAGAAGATATACTGATTAACGAGGTGGAGAACCGGTGGATAGAGATAGGCAACGATAAAGTCCAGTACCATATCGTTGGTATGAATCCAGATGATTTTCCCGAAACGCCCCATATCACCGAAGTTGATTTTTTTTCCATCGATGCATCCGTTTTGGAAAAAATGATTGAACGGTCCGTCATCATATCTGCAGCTGGCGATGAAAAAAGAGCGCATATCAATGGTGTTTTTGTTGAAAGGACCCATGATGGGATTAATCGACTCCGGTTCGTTTCAACAGATGGAAGTCGTCTCAATGCGACTCATCATATTTACGCTACCCCGGAAGAGTTGCCTGTCGGTGAAGGCGTGTTGGTTCCTAAAAAAGGATTGAATGAAGTCGCAAAATTTTTAGACATCGACGGAGAAGTTCAGATTGGTATAAAAAACAGTAATTTTATAGTAAAAAAGAAAACGGAAACGATTATTATTCGTATGCTGGAAGGTGATTTTCCAAAATACGAGGACATTTTGACCAAAGGCAGTGATCATCTCATCAAACTGGATAAAATTAAATTTGGAAAAATGCTTAAACGAATGTCCATTCTGGCAACGGACAATTACAAGGGCGCTGTTTTTACCTTCAATGACAACAAACTGGTGGTAACCGCCACCAATCCCGATTACGGCGAGTCCAAGGAGGAAACGGAAATCGAGTTTTCCGGAAACCCCATCGAAGCCGCGTTCAACCCAAAGTTCTTTATGGATAGCCTGAGTGTCATCGATGAAGAGCATGTTATTATCAATATTGTTGACGGCAGCCGTCCCTGTATTGTCGAAGGGGACACGGATAATACGTTTATCGGCGTCATCATGCCGATGAGAATTTAAAAATACTGAGAATAAAAAAAATGAACGACAATTACGATGCAGATAGCATTGATGTTTTAGAGGGTCTTGAGCCGGTTCGTTTGCGGCCATCCATGTACATTGGAAATGTGGATGTGGCCGGTCTCCATCACCTTGTCTACGAGGTGGTGGACAATAGTATCGATGAGGCGATGGCCGGTTATTGTGAAAATATCCGAGTTACCATTCATACCGACAACAGCATCAGTGTGGAAGACAATGGCAGGGGAATTCCCGTCGATATTCACCGGACGGAAAATGTTCCGGCGGTAGAAGTGGTGTTGACCAAACTGCATGCCGGCGGCAAATTCGACAATGACAGTTATAAAGTGTCCGGAGGTCTTCACGGAGTAGGCGTGAGCGTGGTCAATGCCCTTTCAAAATTTTTTGAAGTTGAAATATACGCAAAGGGAAAAATTTACTACCAGACCTATGAACGAGGAATGAAAACCAGTGAATTGACAGTCATTGGTGAAACCAAAAAAAGAGGAACGCGGATTCACTTTGTTCCTGATGATCAGATATTCAATGTATCCGAATTCAGCTATGATATTTTGTCCCGCCGTCTAAGAGAACTGGCCTTTCTCAACAAAGGCGTCAATATAGCCATTGAAGATGAACGCTTCGATAAAAACGAAAATTATTGTTACGAAGGAGGGATTGTTTCATTTGTTGAATATTTGAACAAACGGCACACGGTCCTTCATGAACCGGTCTTTATCGAGGGATATAGAAACGACGTCAATATTGAAGTGGCCATCCAATACAACGGGACCTATAAAGAAAATATTTTTTCTTTCGCAAACAATATAAATACCGTGGAAGGTGGGTTTCACCTGATCGGTTTCAAAGCAGCGTTGACCCGATCCATCAACCAATATGCAGTAAATGGAAACCTTCCTAAAAATCTTTCAGCTAAAATCAGCGGTGATGATGTAAGGGAAGGGTTGACGGCAATTATCAGTGTCAGAATAAAATCCCCCCAGTTCGAGGGCCAAACTAAAACCAAACTAGGAAACAGTGAAGTAAAAGGGCTGGTTGAATCACTGGTTAATGAAAAACTCAGTGCATTTATGGAAGAAAACCCGGCTGTCGCGCGAAAGATAATAGAAAAGGCAGTGGATGCCGCCAGGGCAAGGGATGCTGCCAAACGGGCGCGTGACATGGCTAGAAACAAAGGTGCACTGATCGACTCCACCCTTCCCGGCAAACTGGCGGAATGCCAGTTATCCGATCCGGCGATGCGGGAACTCTTCTTGGTTGAGGGTGATTCCGCCGGCGGATCCGCCAAACAAGGCAGGGATAGAAAATTCCAGGCGATTTTGCCGTTGAAGGGAAAAATATTAAATGTGGAGAAGGCGCGGTTTGATAAAATACTTCGTAGCGAAGAAATTAAAAACATCATTACCGCTTTGGGAACCGGTGTGGGGAAGGAAGAATATAATATTGATAAAATACGCTATCACAAAATTATAATAATGACGGATGCGGATGTGGACGGATCCCATATTCGAACGTTGCTGCTTACCTTTTTCTATCGCCAGATGCCCGAATTGGTAGACAAAGGCTACCTGTATATTGCTCAACCCCCGCTCTTCAAAATAGGTAAGGGCAAAAGCGAATCATATATGAAAGATGATAGTGAACTGAATGATTTTATTCTGAAAAAAATATGTGAAAAAAAACAGGTCAAACTTGTTCCCAATGATAAAATACTGTCTGATCATCATCTTTTTATTTTTTTGTGTGATTTAAGCGAATACACGTCAGCCATGGCTAAACTGGAAAACCGCGGATTCGATCCGTTGATTGTAGAGATGATGATCAAGCTGGATGTTCAGGACAAGGCTTTCCTGCAGGACAGGGACAGTATGAATGGGTTAAAGGAAAAAATTGAAATGAAAGGGTATATTGCGGAAGCGCTTACCTGGAATGAAGATGATGACATTTTCGAACTGGTGGTAAAATCTACGGATCAAAGCACCTATCAGCAGAGCGTTACCATCGGCAGAAGTTTAATTTATTCTTCGGATTATCAAAAATGTTTGCTCTTGAATAAAAAGTTGGAAGGGGAGGATTTACCACCGTTTGAAATATACACAAATGATCGCGACGATGCGCCAGTAGTCATGGAAGATAAACGGCGCCTTTTGCACTATCTGCTCGAGGATGGTAAAAAAGGAATAAATATTCAACGATATAAAGGACTTGGTGAAATGAATCCCGAGCAGTTGTGGCAGACCACCATGCATCCCGACAAGCGCAATCTACTGAAAGTAACCGTAGAAGACGCAGTTGAATCGGATGAAATATTTACTATCCTGATGGGAGATGAAGTCGAACCCAGGAGGGATTTTATTCAAAACAATGCTTTGGAAGTAAGCATGCTCGATATTTGAAATTTGAAAAAAGAACCCCTGAAATTCCGGTAGGAAAATCAGGGGTTCTTAAATGGGTGCGCTCTTTTAAATTGCAAATAATATATCCGGTATCGGCTTCTGTATCAGGATCAGCTTCAGGAAAATGGAATCAGATTCAGGATGAGTCGAGGATCAGGTTATCTGCATTAAAGAGCAGTTTCTGATTCTCATACAAAGCTTGTATTTGTCAATATTTTTTTTTATGGATTCATAATTTTTAAAGATATCTAAGATATTGTAAAAATTGATATAGTTTTTTTAAAAAAGACAAACCGATTTTACTTAAATCGATTATTTTTATTAGATTTTAAATGACAACCAAGGTTTAGTAAAATGAAAATTCATCGAATAGATGCAAGAGATCTGCCGGACCTGTGGTTTCAAGCGGTGCATGATATTCTTGATGAAGGGAACCGTTTTACTATAGACCGAGGGTCCTATGCCGGTCAGACACGACTTGAATACGATTATTTCATCGGTCATGTGAAATATCCGGGTACCTTGCCATTGATTCCAGATATTCCTCCCTCTTGTGGTATACCCAATCCGGTTGAAGAGGCCTATATTTTCGGAGGAGAGGGATACAATCGGTCGTATGTTGAATATCTGATGACCGGACACAAGGAACCCGGAGAATCCTACACGTATGGTGAGCGATTGACACGCGTGCCACTTACCGGTGATAAACTTCAATGGTGGAAAGAAAAAAATCGGGATATCATCGATGAAAGACAAGTCGATGGAAAAGTTGTCTTTGAAGAAAATGGAAGGGTATATCTGAACCAGATAGAATGGATAGTAGATACCTACAGGAGATATGGGTCCCGCAACAATCAGATGGTACTCCAGGTGGCCCACCCGTCCGATGTAACTCTGCTCGATCCACCCTGCTTAAGATCTATAGACACACGCATACAGGATGGGACCCTCCATTTTATAGTTTATTTCAGATCTTGGGATCTGTGGGGGGGCATGCCGGCCAACTTGGCGGGTATTCAGAATCTGAAAGAATACATGGCCGGGGAAATTGGCGTCAAGGATGGAGAAATGATTGTAGAAAGCAAAGGACTTCACCTTTACGGGTATGCCGAAGAGTTGGCTAAACTTCGCTGTTTGAAGCAAGATTGATTAAAATGGGTGATCGAACCCTCCCAACGACTTGCCGTTGGGAATTAGATGGTAACCGCCGTTCACAAAAACGGTGTTGGCTTTATACAAACGGGAATAGAATATCGTTTTTTTAAAAATCAATATTTCCTGGTGTTCGGGGAAAGGGGATCACGTCCCTGATGTTCGACACACCGGTAACCAGCATCAACAGGCGCTCAAAACCAAGTCCGAATCCGCTGTGAGGAACGGTCCCATAGCGCCTCGAGTCCAGATACCACCAATAGCTCTCTTTGGATAGACCAACCGCAGTCATCCGCTTTTCCAATACATCCAATCGTTCTTCACGCTGACTCCCTCCAATCAATTCGCCGATTCTCGGTACAAGAATATCCATGGCACCAACGGTTTCATTGTCATCGTTCAGACGCATGTAAAATGGTTTGATGGTCTTTGGATAATCATAGATAATTATCGGTTTTTTAAAATGTTTTTCGGTCAGATAGCGTTCGTGCTCGGATTGAAGATCGGATCCGTATGCCAACGTAAACTCAAAGGATTCCTTTGATTCGAGCAGGATGTCGATGGCCGCCTGGTAAGGAAGACGTAAAAATTCGGAACTCATGATATTGTCGAGTGTTTTCATCAACGTTTTGTCAACGAAGCGGGCAAACAATTCAATGTCTTCAGAACAGTTGTCGATGGCAAAGCCAACAAGATGTTTGATGAAGGCTTCTCCTAAATCCATATTTCCTACCAGGTCGCAAAAAGCCATTTCCGGTTCAATCATCCAAAACTCGGCTACGTGACGGCTGGTGTTGGAATTTTCGGCCCGGAACGTCGGGCCAAACGTGTATACATCCCCTAATGAGAGGGCGAACATTTCAGCTGAGAGTTGGCCGGAAACGGTCAGATTGGATTCCTTACCAAAAAAATCCTTGGAAAAATCTATTTTTCCGTTTGATGTCGTTGGCATGGATGGATCAAGGGTCGTTACACGAAAAAGTTCTCCGGCACCCTCGCAGTCTGATCCGGTAATAACCGGGGTATGAATATAGCGAAAGCCCCGATCCCTGAAAAATTGATGAACGGCCCAGGAGAGTTCTGAACGGATCCTGAAAATGGCCCCATATTTATTGGTCCGTGGTCGTAAATGGGCAATGGTTCTCAAATACTCATCGGTATGGCGTTTTTTCTGTAGAGGAAAAGTATCAGGCGCCAAACTGACAATCTCTATTTTCGTCGCATGGACTTCCCATTTTTGGCCGCCACCCCGGGATTCCACGAGGTCTCCCCATACAGCTACAGCGGATCCGGTCGTCAGTTTTTTGATATGGCTGTAGTCGGGAACGCTTTCATCGACGACTACCTGCATGTTTTTCAGGCAGGAACCGTCATTGATCTCGAGAAAGGAAAAATTTTTCGAATCGCGTTTCGTTCGCACCCAACCCTGAATAAGCAACAGCTCAATGGTCTTTTCGGTTTTAAGCAATTCGAAAATTTTTTTTCTTTTCATGATCCACTTTCCTTCATGGTAGTGTTTACATAGTATAGATGACCATGACGCTGAACAAGAAGCACCACCGAAGGCTTATTGCGGTACTTGATGATGGCCGACTTAAAATCCCCCAGGTTCTCTATCCGTTTTTCGTCGATCTGACGGATTATATCTCCGGGCCTCACGCCCAACTGGTCCAGATGGGAACCCCGACTCATTTCTACGATAAGGACCCCTGTTTTCGTTTTTATGCCATAGGTAACCCGGGTCTGTTCATCCAGGTCGATGACTGTTAATCCCAGTCGCTGGCGGGCCAGTTCAAGGGCCCGGTCCGGTGGAAAGGTCGACGTTTTGATTGAAATGCGAGAAGTTTTTTTCTTTCGGCTTATTTCAACCGATAAGGTTTGACCGGCTGAAACGTCATTCAGCTTCGCCTGATACGCTGGAATGTCGGTTAGCTTTACGCCGTCTATGGAAAGGATGATATCGCCTTCACGAATGCCTGCTATTGCCGCCGGGCTTTCAGGTTCCACTGCTGTAATCATGAGTCCTACACCGCTTGGGATATCGAGATAGGTGGACAGATGGTAATCAAGGGGCTGAACCGTCAGGCCCACCCACACGTGAACGACCTCGCCAAAACTGATCAAATCTGAAATAATTCGTTTTGCCCGGTTTATGGGTATGGCAAATCCAATTCCCTGGGCCTGCGCATAGATGGCCGTGTTGATGCCGATCAACTCTCCATTGATGTTGAGCAATGGACCGCCACTGTTTCCAGGGTTGATGGATGCATCGGTTTGTATGAATTTGTGAAAAACCCGTTCACCGGTTTTAATGCTTCGATCGACCGAACTGATCACCCCGGTGGTGACCGTATTTGAAAAGCCAAAGGGGTTTCCGATGGCAATTACCGATTCGCCAATCATTAGGTCGTCTGAATGGCCCATTTGAATGGCTGGGAGTTCCTCTTCCGATTGAATTTTGAGCACCGCCAGGTCTGAATCCGGATCCATACCGATTATCGTCGCATCGAATTCGCGCTGATCGTTCAACGCCACGCTGATCGTGGTTGCCTTTTCGACAACGTGGGTATTGGTCAGAACCAAGCCTCGTGCGCCATCGATGATTACGCCGGAACCAAGACTGGTTCGCTTTTCCCGGCGTTCGAGTTCGGGAGAAAAAAAATCCCGGAAGAACTTATCTAACAGAGGATCCATGCCATATCCTGAAAAAGGACTGGAATTCTTGCGTATTTCATATTGTGAGCTTATATTGACCACTGCCGGGCTTGCTTTTCGGACCGCTTTGACGACACTGTTCTCCCGTGTGTCAATGCCGCAATAGCCGTTTTGCCAGGTGATAAGAAGCATGATCAAAGATCCTGCATAGTAGAGCAAGGATCTTTTTTTTCTGTCGATTCGTGTAACGGTCGTTGTCATTTAAACGTGTTTCCATAATAGTAATCAGGAAAAGAAACATACCATGAGCGAAACATCCATTCAAGATATCCTGCCACTGGTGCAGATGCCCAGCCGCTACTTGGGCAGTGAAACCAATCGCATTAAAAAGCCCTGGGGAAAAACACAGCTGCATGTCGCCCTGGCGTTTCCCGACCTTTACGAAATCGCCACATCCCACTTCGGTATTCAGATTTTATATGGGATGCTCAACGCCCGGGACGATATACTGGCGGAGCGGGTTTTCGCGCCGGCAGTGGATATGGAGGATCAGCTTCGCAAAAATAAATTGCCATTGTGTTCGCTGGAGTCCGGAACGCCCTTGAAGAACTTTGACATTCTCGGTTTCAGCCTGCTCTACGAGTTGAACTACACCAACATGGTGAATATGCTCGATCTCGCCGGCATTGCTTTTTTTGCCGAGCAGCGAAGTGAGCGGGATCCATTTGTCATCGGCGGCGGCCCTTGCACCTGCAATCCGGAACCGGTGGCCGACTTTTTCGATGCGCTTGTGGTCGGCGACGGAGAAGCCGTAATTTTGCGGATGACCGATGCATGGAAAGACTGGCACCGATCTGACAGGGGTAATAGGAACGCCCTGCTCCAGCGGTGGTCCACGATCAAAGGCGTGTATATTCCCTCCTTTTTCGACTTTTCCGTCGATGCCGGTGAAAACCAGCGATTAACTCCAAAACACCCATCACATCGCGATATCGAGCGGGCGGTTGTTTCAGACCTGAACGATGAACCCTTTCCATCGGCACCCATCATTCCTTTTGGTAGACCCGTTCATGATCGCCTGAGAATGGAAATCGCCAGGGGGTGCACCCGAGGCTGCCGTTTCTGCCAGGCGGGAATGATCTATCGGCCGGTGCGCGAACGTAACCCGGAAGCGATCTTGTCTTCGGTGGGCCAGCTGTTGAAAGAGAGTGGATATGAAGATCTTAGCCTGCTGTCACTGAGCACAGGGGATTATTCGTGTATCGCACCGCTGTTAAAAAAGATCATGGATGTCGGAGCCAGGGACAAGATGGCCGTATCGTTACCGTCCATACGTGCAGGCTCGCTTACTCCCGAACTGATGGAATTGATCCGAAGAGTCAGAAAAACCGGTTTCACCATTGCACCGGAAGCAGGCAGCCAACGCCTGCGGGACGTGATCAATAAGAATATCACGGAAGCAGACATCGTAGAGACCGTCGACAATGCCTTTTCTTTAGGCTGGAAATTGATCAAACTCTATTTCATGGTTGGTCTACCCACCGAAACGCACGCGGATATCGAAGCGATTGCCGCTCTTGTGAAACGATTAAAAGCCATTAACAAAAACCAGGGAAGAAATGGAAAAATTAACGTCAGTGTCGCCACATTTGTACCCAAACCGCATACACCCTTTCAGTGGGAACCCCAGATCCGTCTCGAAACAGCCCAGGAAAAAATAAACTGGCTGAAAGACAACCTGAAACTTTCCGGCGTCCAGGTTAAATGGCAGGATCCCCGGGTCAGTATGATTGAAGGGATCTGGGCCAGGGGTGATCGACGGCTGAACAAGGTGTTAATCGACGCGTGGCGCAGCGGTTGCCGGTTTGACGGGTGGACGGATTTTTTTGATTTTGAGCGGTGGATGACGGTTCTTGAAGGCAGCAAAATAAATCCCAAGCATTTCTTGGATGGATACGCTGATACGGATCAGCGGTTGCCATGGGATCATATCAAGATTGGCGTGGATCGGTCCTTTTTGATCGAAGAAAAGGCCCGGGCAGCGGTCGGTAAAATAACCACCGACTGCCGAACCGGGTCCTGCAGTGGATGCGGCGTTTGTGATTTTGAATCGGTGAAACCGGTTTCTTTTCATGACCAGGAAGGGCTTTTTTCAACGGAGGGACCCGTGCCTGAACGGCAGCTGACAGAAACAGGCATCAAGTATGTGGTCTATTTTAAAAAAATGAGATCATCCCGGTTTCTAGGCCACCTCGAGATGGTGAAAATTTTTATTAGAAGTCTGCGGCGGGAGGGAATTCCGTTGAAATATTCCGAAGGGTTTCATCCCATGCCAAAAGTTTCTTTTGGCGATACCTTGCCCATGGGAATGCAAAGCGAAGATGAACGGATGCAGGTCACGCTGACCGAGCCCATCGATTCGGATGAACTGGCTTTGCGGTTGCGCCGACAAATGCCCGACGGTCTGGAAATCACCGGCTGTTCTCCTTTTGTCAAAAACAAGGTCCTGGAACGAATAGACAAACAGGATTATCGGGTCGAACTAAAAGATGGCTTTTTCAGGCAAAAAGATTTAGATTGGTTTCTGGGACAACAAAGCGTAACTATTGAAAGAAAAAATAAAAAAGGTAAAAGGGTTGTCATTGATTTAAAAAAGACGGTTTCCGAAATCAAACGGTTGGACGACCGTCATCTTTTTATGACCTTAGGAACGGATAACAACCTGATGGTGAGACCGGGGCATGTGATTAAAACCATTTTTAAGTTGAGCGAACCGCAGATCCTCACTGCGATAATCACCAAAAGAAAAACCAACCATGTCTAAAAAGATCATTATCAACGTGGCCGACCACGAAACGCGGGTCGCCCTCGTGGAAGACGAAACGATTGTTGAACTGTTCATCGAAAGAAAGGGTAGCCGCGACAATACCGGTAATATCTATAAAGGTCGGGTTCAGCGGGTGCTTCCGGGGATGCAGGCCGCCTTTGTAGACATCGGGTTAAACCAGGCCGCCTTTATTTATGTGGATGATGTAATCCGCGATAATTTTGCGGATATCGAAGGCCATTTCATCTGCAGTGATGTTGAGGAAGAAAACGAAACGGAGGAAGACCGCCAACCGGCCACCACCCCAAAAGAAGAAAAAGAGAAGATTGAGGATCTTATCACCGAAGGTCAGGAACTTCTGGTTCAGGTTTCAAAATCCCCCATCGGTACCAAAGGTGCCAGGATTACCTCTAATATTTCGCTTCCCGGTCGCTTTTTGGTGTTGATGCCCACATCCTCGCATATAGGCATTTCACGGCGGATCGAGGATGAAACCGAGCGCCAACGGCTCAAAACGATTGTTTCCGAATTGTCCGGCAACAGTACGATGGGCTATATTGTGCGCACGGCGGCAGAGGGCGTGCAAAAGGAAAAAGTGGCCTACGAAATGGGTTTTTTGAAGAACCTGTGGTGCAACATTCAAAAAAAGTACCAAACGGCCGCCACCCCAACCCTTCTTCATCAGGAACTGAACCTTAGTCTCAGAGCGGTCAGAGACCTGCTGCTCCAGGAGGCCGAAACACTCGTGATCGATTCGAAAAAGGATTACGAATCGGTACTGGCGTTTCTTGACACGTTTAATCCGTCCCTCAAAGATTCCGTCGAACTGTTTGAGGGCAGCGAACCCATTTTCGATGCGTACAACCTCGAAGGCGATATCTCCAGGGCGTTGAAAAGAAAGGTGTGGCTCAAGTCAGGGGGGTACATCGTGATCGAACATACGGAAGCCCTGGTGGCCATCGATGTGAATACGGGTCGATATGTCGGAAAGTACAACCTCGAAGAAACCATTTTAAAAACGAATCTGGAGGCCGTCAAAGAGATTGCCTACCAGGTCAGGTTACGGGATATCGGTGGAATTATCATCATCGACTTTATCGATATGGAAAAAAAGTCGAACCAGGAAAAAGTCTTTTCCGCACTCAGTGAGGCGTTTACCAAAGACAGAAGCAAGACCCATATTCTTCCCATTTCCGATATGGGTCTCATTCAAATGACACGGAAAAGAACCCGGAAACCGCTTACCCGGCTATTGTGTGATCCGTGCCCCTATTGTGATGGAGAAGGCTATATTATTTCCATAAGAACGATAAGTTATTCAATATACCGCGAGATTTTACGATATGCCGCAGATATGACCGGGGTCCGGCTTACCCTTCGGGTGAATCCGGAAGTTGCCGATTTCCTGCACGGTGAAGAAAACCATCTGATCCAGGGTTTGGAAAAGAACATCGGCAAGCAGATCATTATTTACCCCGATAACCGCTACCATATGGAAGCGTTCGAAATTATCGAATCGGCTCATGATTGAAACGGTAGATATACGGCCTTCGGTTTTTTTCTAAACCAGGACGGGGAATCTCAACGCACGCTGCCTACGCCGGACTTTTTTTGCGGCTTGACACAGCTGCCGTCATGTGCTTAAGGTACCCGATTCAACTGATGAATACCGGTATGCACAGGCATTCCATAATCGGAAAGAAGGAAATTTAACGATGAAGCGTACTTACCAACCCAGTAGAATCAAACGTGCTCGAACCCATGGATTCAGGAAAAGAATGTCAACGAAAGCAGGCCGCCGCGTAATTAATCGTCGGCGGGCAAAAGGTAGAAAAAGACTGGCTGCGTAACCGATTCGACGATGAAGACCCTTTTTCGGCGGCTTGATAAAAAACCAAATGAAAACGGGTCTATATCGTTGATACGAGCAACATTTTCAAAGGCAGATCGGATCAGAACGTCACTCGAATACCGGGCGTTATCCAAAAATGGGAAACGGCATTACAGCGACTATTTTATCATCATCTCCCAAGCAAATCAGGCTTTACGATCGCGCCTTGGCGTTACCGTTTCCAAAAGGGTCGGGAAGGCCGTAACGAGAAACAGGATCAAGCGAATCATTCGCGAACATTTTCGATTGAACAGACGCATGTTGCCGGGAAGTCTGGATATTAACGTCATTGCCCGTCAACCGTCAGGACGGATTGGATCCGCGGCGCTAAGAGAGCACCTCGATCGTTGTTTCGAGGCCATCGGCGGAAAAACCGGATCGCGGGAAGATGAATAAACTGGCATTACTGTCGATTAAGCTATATCAGCTCTTTATTTCACCCATATTGGGACCGGCTTGCCGATTTGTTCCATCCTGTTCAGAATACGCTTCTCAGGCGATCTCCACATATGGTGTCGGAAAGGGAAGCCTGCTCGCAATTAAGCGGCTTTTGAGGTGCCACCCGTTTAATCCAGGCGGTTTTGATCCGGTTCCGTGAAAGTTCCATCCCGTTCGAAAAGTCGCTTTGCTTTAAGCCCGCCCCGAATGCCTTCTGCGAAATGCTTACGCCGTTAAAAACCACCATCAACGATTCGTACGCGACTGTTGACGCAATTTGGCGTCAAGGAGAAAAAAATGGAACAATTTCGACTGTTGCTAGCCATTGGTCTGTCTTTTTTGGTGCTATTTGTCTGGAGCATGTTTTTTGTCGACCAACAGCCGGCAACCGACAATACGGAAACCGTGACAGCAGATAAGGGGCAGGATGTTGAAAAAGGCCCGAACAAGGCCGCCGTTACGACGAACGCGACCATCAGCAAGGAAGAGGTCGATGCAATAAAAGCGGCCCCGGTCATGGAAGACAAAAGCCGCGAAATAACCGTTGAAACCCCGTTCTATGCCGTTCGGATTTCCGCCAGGGGTGCATCCTTTTCCAGCTATATTCTCAAGAAATATCGTGAAACCGTCGACAAGAATTCCCCAAATAAACAATTGATCCCGCCATCTTTCAAAGAGGGTGTTTTTCGCACGTCCCTATTGGAAAATTCCTTAAACGGAATGAATGATGCGATATTCTCCATCGACCAAGATGGAGACCGTTTGATTGTCGACGACATAAGCAAGTCCCTCTCGTTCAACTGGGTGGCTGATGACGGTACCATTCTGACAAAGACATTCACCTTTGAGCCAGACTCCTACCTTATCGGTTTGAACGTCGTTCTAAAGAATGCTTCGGAAAGAAAACTCAATGACAATCTGGTTCTTTCTGTTCGAAAACCCCTTGAAGAGGATAAAGGGTATGGTTTTGTCGGTCCCAGCGCATTGATCAACGACACGCTCGAACAGGTCAAGACAAAAAAGATTGAGGATAAGGATGAATATAAAGGCAAGATCAAGTGGGTCAGTGTCGAAGACCGCTACTTCCTTTCGAGCATCATCCCCGGCGCCGAAATCGATGGTAGTATGAAACTGGCGGCGGTCGATAACATCGTTGTGAATCAGTTGATCAACCCTAAATTTGAGCTTTTACCGGGCGAAAAGCAGGAGTTCCGGTTTTTTGTTTTTATGGGACCAAAGAGCATGGAATTGTTAGACAGCCTCGGTCATGATCTGGGTAAGGCGCTCAATTTCGGTTTTTTCAATATCATCGCCAAACCGTGCCTCTGGTTCATGAACAAAATCCACAGTGTTCTCCCCAATTACGGGGTCGCCATCATTATTCTGACCCTTTTCACGAAAATCCTCCTGTGGCCGCTGGGCAACAAAAGCTACAAATCAATGAGTGAGATGAAAAAACTGCAACCGCTGATGACTGAAATTCGTGAAAAACATAAAGGCGACAAACAGAAAATGAATCAGGAGTTGATGGCCTTGTATAAGACTTACAAGGTCAACCCAATGGGGGGGTGTCTCCCTATGGTACTTCAAATACCTGTATTTTTTGCTCTTTACCGGATGCTTTACCAAGCTATCGAGTTGAGGCATGCTCCGTTTTTTCTATGGATTAACGACTTATCTGCTCCTGACCGGCTTTTCGACTTCGGGTTCTCCATTCCGTTTATGGAGCCGCCATATGGAATTCCGGTACTGACCATAATCATGGGCGCCACCATGTTGCTTCAACAAAAAATGTCTCCCCCTCCAGGAGACCCCACCCAAGCCAAGATGATGATGCTAATGCCTGTGGTTTTCACATTTATTTTCATCAATTTTTCATCAGGACTGGTGCTATATTGGCTGGTAAACAATGTGCTTTCGATCAGCCAACAATACTATGTCCAAAAGAAAACCGCCTAAAATTGGAGGCAAGAATGGCTAAGTCTATAGAATTTCAAGGTAAAAACGTCGACCAGGCGATTGAAAGAGCCAGTGATGAACTCAGCATCCCGCCTGAAAAAATCAAGCATGAAGTCCTTGCTTATGGGTCAAGCGGAATATTCGGGCTCGTCGGTGTAAAAAAAGCAAAAATTAAAGTATTCGTCGAAGAGGATAAATCCAAACGAAAGCGGTCTAAACCGAATAACCGGGAAACCTCCATAAGCCTGAAAGAGGAGTCTTTAGCAGAACAGGCCGCGCCGTTATCCGCAGAGGATCAGAAAAATGACGAGGAACTGATTGCCGCTGGATGTCGGGCGTTACAAACCATTCTCGATGGGATAACCTCTGGGGCAACGGTGAATGTTTCCCAACAACGGGAACGGTTGCTTTTTTCAATTTCGGGTGGAGACAGCGGCGTTCTGATTGGGAAAAGAGGCCAGACGCTCGAAGCCATGCAGTACCTTTTGGAGAAAATGATCAATAAGAAAAGCGCCAACCGCGTTCGCGTGCTGGTGGATGTTGAGGGATATATTGAAAAGCGAAAAAACAATCTCAAACAAATGGCCTCCCGGTTAGCCGAGAAGGCGAAAAGAACGAAAAAACCGGTCACCATTGGGCAAATGAACGCGCACGACCGGCGGATCGTTCATATTCACCTGAAAGATGAAAACGGGATTCGGACCCAAAGTATCGGTGAGGGATACTACCGGAAATTGATGATTTTTCCGAAGAAACAGGCAGAGGGCAGACGCAGAAACAGCGAGGCGAACGGATAAGACTTCGAAGGACTTGTCTGCTCAATCAGGAGATCAATGATCAGCGATACGATTGCCGCCATATCGACACCCTTGGGCCCCGGTGGTATCGGCGTTGTCAGGATTTCAGGCCCCCTTGCCTACACGATAATGAATCGGCTCTTCGCCCGGAAGAAACCCCAACGCCGGTCAACCGCGAACACAGCTGATATCGATCGATTCTCCTCTCATGTCGTCTACTATGGTCATCTCTTCGAGCCGGGTAGTGGAAACATCATTGACGAGATCCTGGCCATATACATGAAAGGACCAAAAAGTTTCACGCGTGAAGATGTTGTCGAATTTCATTCTCATTCCGGATTTGTAGTTCTGGACCGAATTTTAAGCCTCGTTGTGGACGCCGGCGCCGTGTTGTCCGGTCCCGGAGAGTTTAGCAAGCGCGCATTCTTAAACGGGCGAATCGACCTGACCCAGGCTGAGGCGGTCATCGACCTAATCAACGCACCCTGTGAAACTGCCGTCCAAATGGCCAGTGTCCAGGTGGCCGGAGGGCTTCGCGACGCCATTGCCAAGCTTACGAAGGACATTACCCGGTTGTTGGCGGTTTGTGAGGCAGACATTGAATTTGAAGAATCAATCAACCAGGATAATGACTTGCTGTCGGTTCGCGAAACACTGACAACATCGATCCTGCCGGATATAAACGCCCTCATCAAACGGCAAAAAGAAACGGCCATTTTTAAGGAGGGGGTGCTGTTGGCCATTGCAGGGGCACCCAATGTCGGAAAATCGAGCCTATTAAACCGGCTAGTTGAAAGAGAAACAGCTATCGTTTCAGAGGTTCCCGGCACCACTCGTGACATCGTTCGAGAGTATTTCTCGATTAATGGCGTACCGGTTGTCGTCTGCGATACCGCAGGCATTCACCACACCCAAGACCCGGTAGAGTGTCTTGGGATCAAAAAGGCGCGTGACCATTTCCAGCGGGCTGACATCGTCCTTCTGGTTTTAGAGGCGGATAGAAAAATCAATGGGTTCGAAAAAGAACTGATCGAGGAGTTTTTAAACTACCAAGTGATAGCCGTCATCAACAAATCGGACATCGCTGAAGAAGCCGCGGTGTCCGACATCCTAAAAGAAACCAAGAACATGGCGCATATCGAGGTGTCTGCCAAGACAGGCGCAGGGGTTGATGCCTTGAAGGAACTTATTTTCAAAGATGTCGTTTCAGGAAAATGCCGTGGCCGTTATGATGGCGCCACCCCTAATTTGCGCCAAAGAAAAATTCTTGACCAGGTCATGCACGAATTACAAACATGTGCAGTTGCAGCTGAAAATGGACGATCAGTTGATGTGGTGTCTGGTTTGTTGAACGAGAGCCTCCTTCTCCTGGAAGATATTTCCGGGAGCCGGAATAAGGAGGATCTTTACGATCATATATTTAGTCAATTCTGCGTTGGCAAGTAGTGTTTCACGTGAAACATTCCCAGGGAGGGTCTGGCATATGATACCTGAGTTGGAGCAAGTGTTTAAAAAATATGAAGCCTTTGTCGAGCAGTTGGACGGGGTTTTTGAAAGCGTTCGCCAACAGTATTCCGATTGCGTGAAATGCAAGCTGGAGTGCGCGGATTGCTGTCATGCGTTGTTCGACCTTTCTTTGGTGGAGGCGCTTTATATCAACTCGAAATTTTTTGAAACGATCGTCGCTGAAAGGCAGCCCGAAATTCTGGAGAATGCCAATAAGTCGGACCGGCAAATCTACCAGTTGAAGCGGAAGGCATACAAGGCGGTGGAGGCCGGGGAAAAAACAGAGGAGCAGGTTCTTTTTGAAATGGCTGCCGAACGGATACGGTGCCCGCTGCTCAACCCGGACGACCAGTGTGACCTGTATGCGTCCCGTCCGGTCACCTGCCGGCTTTATGGTATCCCGACCGCGATTGCCGGGCAGGGTCATACGTGCGGGCTGTCCGAATTCAAGACAGGCGCGTCCTACCCTACGGTTAATCTGGATTCGGTGCACGCCAAGCTACATGAGCTGTCTTGTGAAATCATAGCGGTGTTGCAATCCACCCACGTGAAGATGGGTGATGTGTTGATGCCGCTATCCATGGCCTTGCTGACCGTTTTTGATGAGGCGTATCTTGGCGTGAGTGCAGATAAAAACAAGTCCGATACAAAGCAGGATTAAGGTGGTGGAAATGGAGCGTACTTTTTCCGATTCAGAAAAGAAACAAGCCATTTTTGACGCCATGTCTCCTCGCCGGCAAAAATATATTCGGAACAAGGTCGGCTACGATAAATGGGACCCGTTTGAAAAGCCGAAAGATCCGATCGATATCCGCAGAGACAAAAGCCGACGAACCTCTCAGATGTTGGTCCGGGAGTTTTTGCAGTCGCGCCCATTGGAGGGTTATTCGAACAGCTACGGGAGGGGCGTGCTGGAGATGGCCATAGGAATCGTCAACGATGACGACCGTTATCTTGCCATGTATGAGTTCGCCCTGTGGCATAACCATCTCTTGGCGGAAGAGGGGATCGAGTAGCGCGCTTGTTTCACGGCTCAATTGCAAACAGGCGATTGGTGTTGTGGTCGCGGACATGAAGACAATCGAACGCGATGCCCGCTGCACCCGGCCTGGCTTGCTAGTCGTTCCCAAACGACTGGACGTGTCGCTTTTCGTGCCTTGTTTTCCGTGATGTTCGGCCCTTCCTTTGATCCGCCCGGTTTCTGCCTACGACCATGCGGCCGTGTGAGGTGGTCCTCGTGATTGAAGCCCAAGCGTTGCAGGTTCTTCGATTCGTCGCTGAATCGTCTTCCAAAGTCACTTTTTGCGGATTAAAACGTCACTTCTGCAAGACCCGCCGGGATGATCCTAAAAAGCTGAAACAGGTGGTCGCCGGCTTGATTCAATCTGGTCAGCTGCGCTATACAACCCATTTCGGCAATTCCTTTATTGAAATTTCATATGATCAGCCCCGAACGGTCTCTGACCATGTGATTATCAAGCCGCCGTCGTGTTCTCTGAAAGCGCTCCCGGGTCAGTGTCTTGTCTCGCTTGACAGGGGGGCCGCTTTCGGTGGGGGAGAGCATCCAACCACCCGCTTGGCCATCCAATTGATTGATGCGGTTCTTCATCAGCCAAACTGGCAGGCCCGGCGACATGCTTGGAGGGCAATTGATGTCGGTACGGGCTCCGGTGTCCTGGCGATTGTCGCTGCAAAAATGGCCGTAGGGTCGGTCTGCGGAATCGACTCTGACCCGTGTGCCGTTTTTGAAGCCCGTGAAAACGTGCGTTTGAACCAAGTGGAAAAGCGCGTCATAATTCTCAATGAGGATCTAAACGGCCTCACCGGAACCTATGACCTGGTTTTTGCAAACCTGAGAATGCCGACATTGTTCAATCTCTGGTCGGCCTTGGAGAAGAACGTCGAAGATGAAAGCATTCTTATTTTTTCGGGGTTAAAATCAGAAGAAACCGAGCCCATTTGCGCTTTTTATGAGAAGGTCGGCTTTTTTGTTTGTCAAAAACGTTCAGAAAAAGGCTGGAGTGCGCTATGCTTAGCAAGGGGCTCATTTTTAGATGACTGTGCCGGGCTCAATGTTGTGTATGGGTCGACCTGAGATCGTTCGAAAATGGGGCGCTCAGCGATCCGTTTTTAACCCGCCGTTTTTAATACGCTTTTAATGGCATGTGGGTGTCGTTTCTCCAAAATGCCAAAAATTTCCCTCGTGACGAAATCCTGAAGCGTTCGCCGGCTAACCCTCATTTAAAAAAGAGGTTCCCAGGTGATATTCTTCATACTGGGTCGGTCTTGTCTGGTAGATTTCCAGCATGGCTTCATAGGTTTTACGCTCTTCGCTGTCTTTCCAGGCCAGCCAGTCTTCCATGCGTTGCCATGTTGCAATGACCGCCATATTCTCGGGAAAGTCTTTTTGCATGAGGGTTTCCCCTGAAATATATCCGGGTTGATTCATGGCGATGGATCTGATTTTGTTGAGCAGTGATAGTATTTGAGGCGTGTTTTCCTTAACAAAGCGGCGTTTGATAATAATTTTTGCAATCATGGTGTCCTCCATTGGTGAATATGGCTTGGCAAAGTAAAAGCGGGAAAGGTGGCGACGGGCGGGCAGGGTAGCGAATCTTTAAAAAAGGCGCATAGAAATCGCCGATCCATTTCCGTGGATAAGTAAAGCATGGCACAGTCAAATCCGAGTGGTCAAGAATAAATCGTGCAGCTGGATAACGGAAATAAAAATGCCGGAGAAGGACCTTCCTTCTCCGGCAAAAAGGGTTGTTAATGCAGGGCGGCGCGATCTCAGGTTGTCAGCCTACATTAAAGCTCCACAAAATGCCGGCGCAGATAGCGGAGCCGATTACCCCGGACGAGTTGCATGCCATGGCATGCATCAGCAGGTAGTTGGACGGATCCTCTTTTTGCCCCATCACATGGACTTCTCGGGCAGATCCAGGAACCGCTGAAACGCCTGCTGCGCCAAGCAATGGGTTGATTTTTTCTTTGGAAACGAGATTCATCAGTTTACCGAAAAGCACACCTGAGGCCGTGGCGATGCTGAAAGCGATGGCGCCGAGCGCAAAGATGCCGACGGATTTGGTGGTGAGAAAAACATCCGCCTGCGTGCTGGCGCCGACGGTGAGCCCCAAAAAAATAGTGGCCGTATCGATGATGGCGGTGCGGGCAGTTTGAGCCAAGCGATCGACCACGCCGCTGACTTTAAGCAGGTTTCCAAAAAAGAAAGTTCCCAGTAAGGGAATGGAGGCCGGGGCCAGAAAACAGCAGAGGAACAGACCGATCACAGGAAAAATCAACAGTTCCTTTCTTGAAACCGGGCGCGGATCTGGCATGTGAATCCGGCGTTCAGCTTTCGTCGTCAACAGCCGCATGATCGGCGGCTGGATGATCGGAATCAGGGCCATGTATGAGTAAGCGGCAATGGCTATCGGGCCGATCAGGTGAGGCGCCAGTTTGGCTGTTAAAAAGATGGAGGTCGGACCATCTGCGCCGCCGATGATGGCGATGGAGGCCGCTTCTTTTGGCAAAAAACCCAGGGCCAGGGCACTGAGCAAGGTGAAGAAGATGCCCATCTGGGCGGCCGCACCCAGAAGCATCAATTTGGGTCGCGCCAGCAGCGATGAAAAATCGGTCATGGCGCCCAGACCCAGGAACACGATGGATGGGTAAACACCGGTCGTGACGCCAAAATAAAGGTAGTGAAGCACACTGTTCGGTTCATAAATGCCCAGGCCGAAGCCCTTAAAAAAAGGTACGTTTCCAACCAACACGCCGAAGCCGATGGGCAGCAGCAATAATGGTTCGTACTGTTTGCCGATGGCCAGGTAGACGAAGAGAATGCCAATGCCCCACATTAAAAAGTGCCGATAATCGGCCAGGTAATACCCGGTATTGGTCAGAAACTGCAGTAATAGTTCCATTGATTCGGTCCTTCTTCTCTATTCGGAAAGGGGTTGCCAGGAAAAGCGTCCTTCACCAACCGCCACCAGTACGCCTGCCTCTCGGAAGCGATTAATCGAAAGATGGGGATGGGGAAGACCGATCTCCTTGGATTTACGGTGCAGGTCGATTAGGTTGAACTCCTCGCCCAAGTCCTCGGTCAAGGCGATATAAATCGTTGATGCAGCATCGAGGTCTTCCGGCAGTTTGTCTGGAACGATCATTTTCGACTGGGTTGCCGGTTCCTGTTTTTCGGCAGGCGGCTGGGTTTTTTCTTCAAAAAAGCCGGTAAGGCGAGGAATCATCGATATTAAAAAAGAAAGTACCGCCAAGCCTACAAGAACAATACAGGCGCCTGCGCCTGCCATGGCCCACCCGTTGGCCTGCTGAATGGCCGCTAAACCGTACATGTTTTCCTCCTGATGCTGATGCTGTCAGCCTCTGATGGATACAAGGTGTAAGTTGCCTCTTGTTGAAAACGATTTCAACCGTGATTCTACATAAAGAACCAAAATAATTAAGCAATCACACCACCCTGACAAAGTCAATGATAAATCTAAAATAGGGGTAGAATCAGAATATTTCTTACATCGAAGCCGACGCGGTGAATGAGTCAACAAACCAGCCCTTGCCCGATGCGGATTTGAATCCCGATAGCGCGCGCATCCGCCGTCGATGGCGGCTGGGTTGGCGAGTGAAATGAATATAGACTTTCATTACACTCCCCGCAGCTTGCCGGCGGGAGGGTTCAAAAACACTGTTGTTGACTTAAGGAATCGGATCATCGTAGTTAAATGTCCAACTTGAGTTAGCCAACACACGAAAACACAATTCTGTCAAGAGAAGGAGGCACAAATGAGGGGCGTTAAAATCTGGCGTAAGCGTTTGATTTTGGTCGGTTTATGTGTCGTTCTGCTTACCCTTTCTGGACCCGGGCCGATTACGGCCGCTGAAAAACAGCTGAAGGCCGGCTTTGTTTATGTCGGACCTGTTGGCGACTATGGGTGGTCGCATGCCCACGACGTTGGAAGAAAATTTGCCGAAAAGCAGCTTCCCTGGTTGAAAACCGTTTATATCGAATCCGTGGCCGAAGCGGATTCCGCAAGAATTATCGACCGATTCATTCAGGAAGAAAAATGCGACGTGGTCTTCACGACCAGCTTCGGATACATGGACGACACCATCAAGGCGGGCAATAAATATCCGGATAAGCATTTTATGCACTGCTCCGGCTTCAAACAGACCAAAAATGTGGGAACCTATTTTGCCGACCTCTACCAGACCTATTACCTAAACGGCTTGATGGCCGGAGGGTTGACCAAGAGCAATAAGATCGGCTATGTGGCGGCCTTTCCCATTCCTGAGCTGGTCCGGCACATCAATGCCTTCGCCCTCGGCATCAAGGCCGTGAATCCCAAGGCGGAGGTGCATGTGCGCTGGACCTATGCCTGGTACGGGCCGGACAAGGCCAGAGAGGCGGCCGAGGCCCTGATCGCCGACGGCTGCGATTCCCTGGCATTCACGGAGGATACGCCGGCAGTTATTGAAGTCGGCCAGGAACATACGGAAAAAGGCAAGCAGATTTATACCTTCAGCCATTACAGCCCCATGCAGCCGTATGGGCAAGACTCGGTGGTCTCCGGGCAGCTGGTGGACTGGGGCGTCATGTACGAAAAGATTCTCACGGACCTTCATGAAGGATCCTGGACGAGCGACGATCAGTGGTGGCTGGTTGCCGAGAAAGCGGCGATCCTCGGCGGTTCATTCGAGGAGCCGATCAATCCCAAGTTCGTAGATGCGTTAAAGGCCATTTCCGTGGATACGACAGACTTTGGAACGTTGTCCGTTTATGATCTGGTATTCAAGCGCTATGAACAGATGAAAAAAGGCACGGACCTTTTTGATCCATACACGGGACCCATTTCAGACAATGCCGGAAAGTTGCAGATCAAGGAAGGTGAAAAAGCATCCAAAGCAGACCTGTTGAGTATCATGTACTATGTAGACAACGTGGTGGGAAGTATTCCAAAATAAGCGGCTTGTAATAAACACGAAGGGGAGCTGGATGCCGTCGTCCGGCCCCCTTTTGTATTCTTGGATGTCGGCTACGATGAAAAAAATCGAAACACTTGAAATGATAAATATTTCCAAGTCATTTCATGGTGTTCTTGCAAACGATCACATCAACCTGCATGTCTCTTCCGGCGAAATTCTGGGCCTGTTGGGTGAAAACGGTGCCGGAAAAACAACGTTGATGAATATCCTCTATGGCATTTATCAGCCTGACGCCGGAGAGATCCGGGTCAATGGCCAGCGGATTTCAATCGATTCTCCCAAGGCGTCCATCGACCATGGGATCGGGATGGTGCACCAGCATTTCATGCTGGTGCAAAACCATTCGGTAATCGAAAATATCGCCCTGGGATATGCGCATGCGCCCGGGCTGTTCCCGCAAAAAAAAATAAAACAGCGCATCGTCTCGTTCTCCGAAAAATTCAACTTCAACATCGATCCCGAAAAAAAAGTGTGGCAGCTGTCCGCCGGCGAACAGCAGCGGGTGGAGATTGTCAAAGCCCTGATCAATGGCGCCGGATTGCTGATTCTTGACGAGCCGACGTCTGTTCTCACGCCTCAGGAAACTCGGGATTTTTTTCAGGTCCTGGAGAAGATGAGAAAAGCCGGACAGATGATTATTCTCATCAGCCACAAGCTGGATGAAATCAAAAGACTGTGTGACCGGGTAACCGTTCTTAGAAAAGGCCAGGTGGTCGGACATGCGGACGCTGGACAGCTTGACAAACGCGCCCTCGCACGCATGATGATTGGTCGGGACGTGATCTTCTCCTTTTCCAGGGAAAAGATGCCCAGGAAAGAGAAGGTCCTGGAGGTCGTGGACGTCCGGGTCAATGGCGACAAGGGCTATCCGGTGGTTAACGGCATCTCCTTTGACGTGTACAGGAACGAGATTTTCGGTATTGCCGGTGTTTCTGGAAACGGGCAGCGTGAGCTGGTAGAAGCCATCACCGGTCTGCGGATGGTGACCCACGGCCAGATTCGGATCAACGACATAGACATAACCAACCAGTCCCCACGGACAATCCACAATACTGGCGTTTCCCATGTGCCGGAGGAACGCATTCGTTTTGGCATCGCACCGAACCTCTTTTTATACGAAAATGCGATCCTGAAACAACATCACCAGAAGAAGTTTTCAAGGCGGGCCTTTCTGGCCTATGGTCGAATCAAGGCGCATACCCGCCAGCTGATCAAGGATTTTCAAGTGGCGACACCGTCCATCCATGTTCAGACGAAAAATCTGTCCGGCGGAAATATTCAAAAGCTGATCCTTGGCCGTGAAATTGCGGATAAACCGGACCTGCTGGTGGCTTCTCATCCCACTTACGGTCTGGATGTGGGGGCGACTGAGTATCTGCGCAACCAATTGCTGCGCAGGCGCACAGAAGGCGGTGCCGTCCTTCTGGTCTCCGAAGACCTGGATGAGATTTTCGAGCTATGCGACCGGATTGCCGTTATTTTTCAAGGGCTTTTTATGGGAATTCTGGAAGCGGATGATTCCCGGATTGCGGATATCGGGTTGATGATGGCTGGCACTATTGACCCAAAGACGGGAGAGAGGGCCGATGCTTCACGTTAGCGTCTCGGACCGCGAGCAGATTTCCGCCCTCGGTACCTTTTTGACCCTGGTCTTCTCATTGGCTGCCGGTATGGCGGTAATCGGGCTTATCTTCATTTTAAGCGGCGTGGACCCGGTTTTTGCTTTCAAGAAAATATTCAGCGGTTCCTTTGGCAGCCTATACGGTTTCAAGGAGACACTTACCAAAGCCATTCCTCTCATTCTTATCGGCGGCGGGCTTGCCCTGGTGTTCAAAGCCAAATTCTGGAACATCGGTGCCGAGAGCCAGCTCCTCATGGGCGCCATCTTCGGCACGTGGGTGGGCTTGAACTGGGGGCCGTCGCTTCCCTCTCCGGTAATCGTTCCCTTGATGTTTCTTGCCGGGTTCATCGGCGGTGCCCTGTGGGGGCTGATTCCGGCCATCCTCAAGCTCCGTTTTTCCATCAACGAGGTGATCTCCACGCTGATGCTCAACTACATTTGTGCGGAGTTTCTCACATTGCTGATCGTCGGACCCTGGAAGAGTGCCAAAAAGTTCGGTTTTCCGTATACCGACGATCTTCCGGATTCGGCCATTTTGTCCCTGCTGCCCGGATCACGAATTCACATGGCCACATTAATCGTGGCGGTCGTTGCCGTCGTGGTGCTGACCATTGTCATTTACAAGACCCGTTTCGGGTATGAGGTGCGGGTGATCGGAGAAAATCCTGATGCGGCCAAATATGCGGGCATCGATTTTTCCCGAACGACGTTGCTCATCATGGCCATCAGTGGCGGCATGGCCGGCCTGGCCGGGGTCGGCGAAGTGGCGGGGATCCACCATTACTTGAGCTATCCGGATTCCATCTCCTCCGGTTACGGTTTTACAGCGATTATCGTGGCCTGGTTGGCCAAGCTGAATCCGATTTACGTGATCCTTTCAGGCATCTTTTTTGCCGGTATCCTCGTAGGAGGAGATGCAATTCAGATTTCGCTCGGGTTGCCGGCGGCGACGGTGGCTGTTTTTAACGGAACCCTGCTGATCTTCCTGATCATGGGTGATTTTTTTACCAAGAACAAGGTTCGCATACTGGTGGGGGAAAGGGCCTAACCCATGGAGGAGATCATCATTTCTGTGGTTCAGCGCACGCTGGTTGCCGGAACACCCCTGCTGCTCGGCACCGTCGGCGAGATCATCTCTGAGCGGTCCGGAATCCTTAATCTGGGCGTGGAAGGGGTGATGGCCGTCGGTGCGGTAACCGCATTTATCGTCACGCACCATACGGGCAGCCCCTGGCTCGGGCTCTGTGCAGCCATTGCTGCAGGCATGTTGATTTCCATCGTTCATGCGTTTGCATCGGTGAGCCTTCAATCCAACCAGGTGGTCTCCGGACTGGCCCTGACCATGCTCGGTCTGGGGATGGCGGGTTTGTTGGGAAAGCCCTATGTGGGAAAGCCGCTGGCCATCAAAATCAACGCCGTGCCCATCCCCTTCCTGTCGGATATCCCAATCGTGGGGCCGGTGCTTTTCAACCAGAGTCCTTTCTTCTACATGGCGATACTCCTGGCTGTTGGCGTCTGGTTCATGCTCGAGCACACGCTGCTGGGCATTCGCATCCGTTCGACCGGAGAGAACCCCAAAGCCACGGAAACCCAAGGTGTCAATGTCTCGTTGATCCGCTATCTGTCCGTGATCCTCGCCGGCGGGTTTTCGGCCATGGCCGGCGCCCACCTGTCCATCTCCTACAGCAAGTCATGGATCGAGGGGATGACTGCCGGGCGTGGTTGGATCGTCATCGCCCTGACCATTTTTGCCCTGTGGAACCCCATGCGGGCCGTGGTCGGCGCGTTTCTTTTCGGTGGGATTTTCGTCCTTCAGTATATGCTCCAACCCCTGGGCATTTCTCCTAACTTTTTGGCCATGCTGCCCTATCTGGCCACGCTGCTGGTGCTATTGGTGGGGGGGCTTCGGGACAGTCGTCGTCTCAACGCCCCGGCCATGCTGGCGGAGCCCTACCGTCGGGGGGAGCGATAACCCAAGTCTTGAAGCCCTCCCTGTAAAAAGTCACACTCCATACGGGTTCGTCAATTACTGTATGCCATAGCTGGCCAACTTGCGCCGCAGCGTGTTCAAGCCGATACCCAGCCTCCTGGCGGTTTTGGACTTGTTTTCTCCTGATTGTGTATACGCGTTTAATATGTGCGCCTTTTCAACCTCAGCCAGCGGTTTGATGCGTGACGTGCCGGCGGCCACATCCTGATCGTCACATGTTTTTAGGGCTGCCGTGATATGCGAGGGCAGGTGGGCTTCCCGGATCGGTTCACCGCGGGCCAGGTTGACCGCCGACTGGAGAATAGATTTCAACTCCCGGACGTTGCCGGGATAGTGATAGCGCATCAACAGGTCCAGCGCCGTCTTTTCGATAAAGCCCTGCTTGTTCACATCGTAATACTTCTCCAGGAATTTACGCGCCAGCAGAAAAATGTCCTCCTGGCGTTCGCGCAGCGGGGGCAGGTGTAGCCAGCCACCGCGGATGCGGTAATAAAGGTCTTTACGAAAACGTTTTTGGGCCATCATCTGTTCAAGGTTTTCATTGGTGGCGGCGATAAAGCGCAGGTCAACCTTCTGTCGGGTACTCGATCCGAGTTTGGAAAACTCACCATCCTGCAACACCCGCAGCAGCTTCCCCTGGAGGGATAAGGGCAGGTCTCCGATTTCGTCCAGAAAAAGGGTGCCCTTGTTCGTGTGTTCCAGGTAGCCGACCCGGCCGTGTTCAGCTCCGGTGAAGGCGCCTTTGGTGTGACCGAAAAACTCAGCTTCGAACAGTGAACTGGACAGGGAGGACATGTTGATGGGGCTGAATGGATACTGGGCCCGGGGGCTGGCACCGTGGATGGCGCGAGCCAGAAGCTCCTTGCCGGTGCCGCTTTCGCCGGTGATTAGAACGGGAACAAGGCTGGAGGCATGCAGCTCCGCCTCCTTGAGGATTCGCAGGACTTTCTTGGACTGGGTGACAATGGGCCGGAACGGTTCTTCGTTTTCAAGCGTCGGCAAATCGTCCCGCTTCTCTATATCCAGCAGATCCAGAAGCCGTTTTCGTTCCAGTGTACGCTTGATGGACAACGAAAGATCTTCGGTGGACACCGGCTTGACCAGATAGTCATAGGCGCCCTTGCTCAGGCATTCCACCGCGATGCGCGCCTCGTTGATCGCCGTTACCATGATGCACTCCGTGGACGGAGAATTGGCCTTTATTTTTTCCAGCAGGGCCATGCCATCCATTTCCGGCATGGTCATGTCGATAAGGGCGATGTCGAAAGAAAGCCCCTTTTCCACCTCTTCTGCCAGGTTTACCGAATTGTCCTCCAGGCGGACTCGTTTAAAGCCGAGATCCGACAACTTTCTTCCCAGAACCTCCAGATAGTCTCGGTCATCATCAACGACTAACACATGACTGTTCATCGATCATCACCATCTTTCATCGTGTGCCATAATGGACCACTCCATATTGGAGCGGCTCATTTAAGCGGCTAATATTTTTATCTTTTACAGTGTTTATAGTCCATTTTGGCATAGTTGTCTACCTTTATTGCGATCCGGAACCGATAAGAGAAATGTTTGCAGACTTGGTAATAGACTAATATCATAGCTAATAATCGTTTTACAAGCGAGGCTTCCATGTTCTGGCACAGGGTTTGCTATCCCAATATGGCAAGAAAATGAAACAATTTGGCCGGCATCCATTTCAACAATCATCTTTTCCGGGATGCGGCCGCTGCTTTCCCGTACCAGAGACCGATTCGACGCGCCTTTTTTTTATTAACTGTTACCGCGTGCTTTCCGCAGCGACCATGAGGGGATTGGCTTATGCATTTAAAAAACAAATTCGATGTCGGCAAGTTCACCATTCTTGCGGAGATGCAGCCGCCCAAAGGGGTGAATGTGTCAACGATGGTCAACAACGCCGTCCGCGTGCAGAACCAGGTGGATGCCTTCCTCGTGCCGGAGATGGGCAACGCCGTGATGCGGATGAGTTCGTTGGGCGGGGCCATGATTCTTCAGCAAAAGGGGTTGGAAACCATCATGCAGGTGAACTGCCGGGACCGTAACCGCATCGCGCTTCAGGCGGACCTGCTGGCCGCCTATGGCGGGGGCATTATCAATGTCATGGGGGTTTCCGGTGAAGATCCCGGCCTGGGCGATCATCACCAGACCAAAGCGGTCAACGATATCGATCTGGTGACGCTGTTCAAGGCCATTTCCACCCTCCAGACCGGCAAAGATCTGGCCGGCAATGAACTGACCGGCGCACCGTCGTTTCTGGTCGGGGCTACCGTCAATGCCCGGGCCACCGGTGACGAGCTTGAAAAAGTGCTCTCCAGGATGGCTGAAAAAGCTGCTGCCGGGGTGAATTTTTTCATTGCGCCGCCGGTATTCGACCTTGGGGCCATGGGCCCGTTTCTGGAAAAGGTCGATCTCAAAAAGACCAGGATCATTCCCACCGTGATGCTGCTGAAATCCGTGGGAATGGCCCGCTACCTGGACCGGCACCTGAACGTGACCATTTCCCAGGACCTGATCAAACGGCTGATGCGGGCTCCGGACAAAGCCGTGGAAAGTCTGTCGATTGCCGCCAAAACCATCTCGGCGTTGGAAGAGGCCGGTTTTGCCGGCGTGCTGATTTCCGCCATGGGCTGGGAGGATAAGCTGCAGAAGCTGCTGGATATGGTCTGATGGCCGGCCGGATCGAAGAGAAACGTTCTATGACGAACACTTTCATGAGGAATGTGTAATGGCAGAAAAAGAAAATACCCAAGGCAAGGATGTCGTCGGTTCCGTACTCGTGGTCGGCGGCGGCATTGCAGGCATACAGGCATCCCTGGATCTGGCGGATTCGGGTTATTACGTTCACATGACCGAGGCCAAGTCAGCCATCGGCGGGGTGATGGCTCAGCTGGACAAGACCTTTCCGACCAACGACTGCTCAATGTGCGTTATCTCCCCCAAGTTGGTCGAGTGCGGGCGGCATTTGAACATCGACCTGATGACCCTGACCGAAATCGAAGAGGTCACCGGCGAGATTGGAAACTTCACGGTCAAGCTGCGCCAGAATGCACGGTACATTGAAATGGACAAGTGCACGGCCTGCGGTGAATGCGCCAAAGCCTGCCCCATCGACACCCCCAACCTGTTCGACGAGGGCCTTCGGGACCGCAAGGCGGCCTTCAAGCTTTACCCCCAGGGAATGCCCAGCGCCTATGCCATCGAAAAACGAGGCACGGCGCCCTGCAAGGCTACCTGTCCGGCACATGTGAGCATTCAGGGGTACATCGCGCTGATCAATGACGGCCGCTACAAAGAAGCCCTGAAGCTCTTCAGGCAGGACCACCCCTTCCCGGCGGTCTGCGGTCGGGTCTGCCATCACCCCTGTGAAAGTGCCTGCACGCGCAACGACGTGGATCAGCCCCTGGCCATCCGCGAGCTCCATCGCTTTCTGGCCGATTATGAAAAGCAGAGCGGTGAGACCTACGTCCCGGAAATCACGGCCGAACCGCGGGACGAGAAGGTGGCCGTTATCGGTTCCGGCCCCGCGGGTGTCACGGCGGCTTACTACCTGCTCCAGCAGGGCTACTCGGTGACCATCTTCGAAAAAATGCCCGATCCGGGCGGGATGATGCGCTACGGCATTCCCGAATACCGTCTGCCGCGGGACATCTTGGCCAGCGAAATCGATATCGTCCGGCAAATGGGCGCCGAGATCAAGTGCGGGGTGACCTTTGGATCCGACATTACCCTGGAAAGCCTGAAAAAAGACGGGTACCGCGCGTGTTTCATGGCCATCGGGCTGCATGGCGGACGCCGTCTCGGCGTGGAAAATGAAGATGCCCAGGGCGTGCTCCAGGGCGTTGACTTTCTGCGGGATGCCGCCATGGGCAAGGATATCGAACTCGGCGAGGATGTCATCGTGGTCGGCGGCGGCAACGTGGCCATTGACGTGGCCCTGACCGCCAAACGCAAAGGCGCCAAGAACGTCACCTTGATCTGCCTTGAAAAGCGCGAAGAGATGCCCGCCTGGGAACACGAGATCGAAGAGGCCCTGGAAAGCGAGATCAATATCGTCAACAGCTTCGGCCCCAAGTCTTTTTACATAGACAAAAGCAAGCGCGTGTCGGGCATCGAATTCAAGACCTGTACGGCGGTGTTCGATGAAGATGGCCGCTTCAACCCCGCCTACGACGAGGCGGAATGCCAGCCCTTTTTCGGTGACACCATCATCGTCGCCATCGGCCAGAGCACCAACCTGGACGGTATCAAGGAGCAGGGTGTCGCCATTTCGCGGCCTGGCGGCCTGGAGGCCGATCCGGTCACCCTGCAAACCCCTATCGACTGGGTTTTTGCCGGCGGAGACGCGTTTTACGGTCCCAAATCGGTGGTGGACGCCGTTGCCTGCGGCAAAGAAGCCGCCGAGAGCATCCACCGTTTCATTAACGGCCTGGATCTCACGGACGGCCGACAGAAAGAATGGGAATTCGTCAAACCCGAGGATTTGAGCGGTGAGCCCAACAAAAAACGGACAACGGTCAGGTGCCTCGATCCTGAAGCAAGGGAGTGCAACTTCCTGGAGGTCTCCTTCGGCTACAACGAGGAAGAGGCCAAAACCGAGGCCGATCGATGTCTCAAGTGCGGGCTCTGCTCCGAATGCTACCAGTGCGTCGACGCCTGCCTGGCCAATGCGGTCAACCATGACATGGTGGCCGAGCATAAAACCATCAACGTGGGTGCCATCATCCTGGCTCCCGGTTTCACCCCCTTCGACCCCACCGAACACAAAACGTACCAGTATGCCAACCATCCTAACGTGGTCACCAGCCTGGAGATGGAGCGGATCCTTTCCGCCTCAGGCCCCTATGCCGGCCATCTCGTCAGGCCTTCGGACAACAAGGAGCCGGAAAAGATCGCCTGGTTTCAGTGCGTGGGGTCGCGGGACATCAACTGCAGCGACCACAGCTACTGCTCCTCGGTCTGCTGCATGTACACCAACAAGCAGACCATCATCGCCAAGGAGCACAGTGACAAAGAACTGGATACGGCCGTCTTCTTCATGGATATGCGGACCCACGGCAAGGAGTTCGAAAAATACTACATGCGCGCCAAGGATGAAAAAGGGGTTCGCTACATCCGGTCAAAAGTGCACACCATCGATCCGGTGGAGGACGACAACCTGCGGCTGCGATATATCACCGAGGAGGGTGAACTGGTCGAAGAGACCTTCGATATGGTGGTCCTGGCCGTCGGCCTGGCCCCCAACAAGGAATCGGTGGACCTGGCCAAAAAGATGGGCATCGATCTCAATCAGGACCTGCATGCCGCCACCCGGACGCTCGAGCCGGTAAGTTCCAGCCGGCCGGGTATCTTCGTATGCGGCGCCTTCCAGGAACCCAAGGACATTCCCCAGTCGGTCATGGAGGCGTCCGCCGCTGCCGCATCGGCCACCCGCTCCCTGGCGACCGCCAGAGGATCACTGATCAAGACCAAGGAGCTGCCACCGGAGATCGACGTCTCCGGGCAGGAACCGCGGGTCGGCGTATTTGTCTGTAACTGCGGTATCAATATCGGCGGCGTCGCCGATGTGCCGGCGGTAAGGGAGTATGCCGCCACCTTGCCCCACGTGGTGCATGTGGAGGACAACCTGTTCACCTGCAGCCAGGATACCCAGGACAAGATGAAAGAGGTGATCAAGGAACATGGCATCAACCGTGTGGTGGTGGCCTCCTGTTCGCCCCGGACCCACGAACCCCTGTTCCAGGAGACTATCCGGGACGCCGGCTTGAACAAGTACCTGTTCGAGATGGCCAACATCCGTGACCAGAATACCTGGGTGCACATGAACAACCCGGAACGGGCCACGGCTAAGGCCAAGGACCTGGTCCGCATGGCCGTGGCCAAGGCGGCCTACATCGAACCGCTGCACCAGGTAAGGCTTGAAGTCACCCAGAAGGTGCTGGTGATTGGCGGCGGAGTAGCCGGAATGGAGGCGTCGCTGGGCGTTGCCGACCAGGGCCTCCAGGTTTACCTGGTGGAACGCGGTGACATACTCGGCGGCGTGGCCCACAAACTGCGCACCACCTGGCAGGGGGAGCCGGTTAAACCATACCTGGATTCCCTGGTCGACCGGGTGCGCAGCCATGAAAAGATTCGGGTGCTGATGAAGACGGAGCCGGTGGAGACCACCGGTATCATGGGCAACTTTACCACCACGCTCATGACCTCCGGCGAGTCCCTCACCGAGACGGTGGTCGAACACGGTGCCACCATCATCGCCACCGGAGGCAAGGAGTACATCCCCAGCGAGTACCTGTACGCCCAGAATCCCAACGTGCTCACCCACTTCGAAATGGATGCCGCCATGGATGCTGACGACCCCCGGCTGTCCAGTGCCCGGAGCGTGGCTTTTATCCAGTGCGTGGGGTCGCGGACCAAGGAGCGGCCATACTGCAGCCGGCTGTGCTGTACCCACACCGTCAAGAGTGCCCTGACCCTCAAGGAGCGCAACCCGGAGTTGGATATCTATGTGCTCTACCGGGATGTCCGCACTTACGGGTTCCGCGAAGAGCTCTATAAAAAGGCCAGGGAAAAGGGCATTATTTTCATGCGCTACAACCTGGAAGACAACCTGCCCGATGTCAAGGAAGCCGACGGCCAGCTGAGTGTGACCGTAAGGGATCATGTGCTCCAGATGCCGGTAGAACTGAACCCGGACCTGCTCGTACTGGCGACGGCTGTGCTGCCCAATGAAAACAAGGACCTGTTCGAGCTGTTCAAGGTGCCGATCAATGCCGACGGTTTCCTGGTCGAGGCCCACGCCAAGCTGCGTCCCGTGGATTTCGGCTCCGAGGGCATCTTCATGGCCGGCCTGGCCCATTACCCCAAGGCGCTGGACGAAAGCATCGCCCAGGCCCGGGCATCGGTGTCGCGGGTCATGACCATCCTTTCCCGGGACTCGATCCTGGTGGGCGGCGTGGTGGCGGAAGTGGACCCGGACAAGTGTGCCGTGTGCGTGACCTGCGTACGGACCTGCCCCTATCACATTCCCTATATCGGGGATGAAGGGCATGCGGTAATCGAACCGGCCGAGTGCCATGGCTGCGGCAGTTGCGTCGCCGAATGCCCGGGAAAGGCCATCCAGCTCAAGCATTTTACCGACGAACAGATTGTTGCCAAGACAGCGGCCCTTTTTGAAAAGAAAAAAGGGGCGGCGGCGTAACCCAGTGGAATACGGGCGCCAGAATCAACGGCAGCCTGAGAACTCCGGGCGCCCGAATTATTTTTCTACCTCAACATCATCGGAGAGAGAACATGAATGAAACCTTTGAACCCCAGATCCTGGCGTACTGCTGCAAATACTGTGCTTATGCAGCGGCCGACCTGGCCGGATCCATGCGCTTGAACTACCCAAGCAATGTGAAGGTGATTCAGGTGCCGTGCAGCGGCAGGGTGGACATCCTACATCTGCTGACCGCCTTCGAAGGAGGGGCGGACGGCGTGTACGTGGCCGGGTGACTGGAAGGTGAATGTCATTTCCTGGAAGGAAATCTCAAAACCAGACGGAAAGTCGAATACGTGCAGCGAACCCTAAAAGAGCTGGGTATGGAGCCGGAGCGGGTGCAAATGTACAATCTGTCTTCGGCCCAGGGGCCCCGCTTTGCCGAAATCGCAACCGAGATGACGGATAAGATCAAGGCCCTGGGACCCAGCCCGGTGAATTCTTAACCACGGCCAGGAGACGGATGCAACCGTCCTTGGACCCGAAGAGGTGAACATATGATAATTGCGGATCGAAAATCTCTGGAAGAGATACAGGACATGATCAAGGACTATAAGAAAATCCTTCTTGTGGGGTGCAAGGGGTGTGTAACCGTCTGTAATGTGGGCGGCGCCAAGGAGGTCGGCATTCTGGCCGCTACCTTGAAAATCGCACGCAAGAAAGACGGCAACCCCATCGAAATAGACGAGAAAACGTTGGAGCGCCAGTGCGACCCTGAATATGTGGAGCAGATTCGGGACATCTACGACCAATACGATGCCGTCGTCTCCATGGCTTGCGGCGTCGGGCCCCAGTTTCTCTCCGAGGCCTATCCGGGCCAGAAATTTTTTCCGGCAGTGAACACCAAGTTCTTCGGCGGTGCCGTGCAGCACGGTATCTGGGAGGAGCGCTGCGCCGGCTGCGGTACATGCGTGATTCATTTTTACGACGGGTTGTGCCCCATCGCCCGTTGTTCGAAAAGCATCCAGCACGGTCCCTGCGGCGGCAGCGCCGACGGCAAGTGTGAAATCGCCAAGGATGTGGAGTGCATCTGGGACACCATCGTCAGAAAGAAAATCGAGCAGGGACGGCTCGACGATCTTCGAATCATTCGGGCGGCGAAGGACTGGACGACGGCAAGGGACGGCGGTCCCCGTAAAAGCATAAGGGAGGAGTTGGTTCAATGAGCGATAATGGTTTGAAATCAGGAAGTAATCTGGAAAAGGTGCTCAAGGCTGGCCACTTTGCCTTTACCGGTGAATGCGGACCGCCCAAGGGTGCCAATGTGGAGCATCTCAAAGAGAAGTTCGAACACCTGCGGGGTGTCGTGGATGCGGTGAATGTCACCGACAACCAGACCGCCGTGGTGCGCATGTCCAGTGCGGCCGCCTCGGCCATCATGGTGGCCAACGGCATCGAGCCCAACTTCCAGATGGTCTGCCGTGACAGAAACCGCCTGGCCATGATGGCCGACATTCTCGGGGTCTATTCCCTTGGCATTAAAAATATGCTCTGCCTCTCCGGCGACCACCAGAAGTTCGGCAACCACCCGCAGTCCAAGAACGTCTACGACATCGATTCCATGCAGCTCATCGCCCTGGTCAAGAAAATGCGCGATGAAGGCAAGTTCCTCAATGAGGATGATATTGACGTGCCACCCAAGATGTTCATCGGCGCTGCGTCCAATCCTTTCGGCGACCCTCATGAATACCGGATCTACCGCCTGGCCAACAAGATCGACGCCGGAGCGGATTTCATCCAGACCCAGTGTATCTACAACATGCCCCGCTTCAGGGAGTTCATGAAAAAAGCCGTGGAGATGGGCCTGACAGAAAAGGCCTACATCCTTGCCGGCGTCACGCCGATGAAAAGCGCACGCATGGCTGAGTACATGGCCAAAATGGTTCCCGGAATGGATGTCCCTGAAGAGCTGATCGAACGCTTAAAAGGTGCGGGCAAGGGCAAGCAGGCCGAAGAAGGCATCAAGTTCGCCATCGAACAGATCGAAGAGTTCAAGGAGATGGAAGGGGTTGCCGGTGTTCACCTCATGGCCATCGAATGGGAGCACAAAGTCCCTGAAATCGCCGAACGGGCCAAGGTGCTGCCCAGGCCCCAGGTAGATTGAACGGCCACAGCGAGCGGACGTTTGATTAAAAATTATTACGGTGCTGCGAAGCACGGCTTTTAAAGGCCGAGAATTTTTTGCGGACCACCGCGGGAACGCATCCGTGCATGGATCCGGAATGCGGGGTCGGGAGAAATTTTTTCACCACCGACATGCCCGGCCATTTAAACAAGCTCAGGCTGCTGATTTATTAACAATCAGCTATGTATAAAGGAGAACTCAAATGGGCGATAAAAAACGAATCCTAGTGGTGGACGACGAGCCCGATTTCTGCTCCATCGTACAGGGAAACCTGGAAAAGGAAGGCTTCGATGTGGAGGTGGCCTATGATGGCGTGCAGGGAATGGAGAAGGTGAAGGCCAATCCGCCGGATGCCATTGTCCTGGATGTGATGATGCCGGAAAAAGACGGATACGCGGTGTGCAAGGAGTTAAAGGGCGATGCAAAATACGCCGATATTCCCATTGTAATGCTCACCGCCGTGGCATCCCATGTCTCTTCCACCCGATACTCCCACTATGACGGCATGAGTATGGAAGCCGACGACTATCTTCCCAAACCGGCCTCGGCGGAAGAGATCACTGAAAGCCTGAAGGGGCTGCTGAACATGTAGCCTTGCCTTGGGCGAGACGGGTTGCCCGCAGCGGCTGTCCGTATCGGTCGGATCACCGATGCACTCAGCCGCCGCCGGAAGGCCCGCATCCCGTGCTCTGGCCATTGCGACCCTAAAGGGGTAGGGGCGCCGGTCATCCGCGGGTGCTTCCGAATCCGCGCATCGGAATGAAAAGCAAGTGATTTGGCTGTGTTTTCCGCAACAGACACAGCGGTGAAATCAATTGGGGTCTGGGTGCGTTGGGTTCGGAAGCATTTTTACTTGAACCACGGGCGTTTCGAGCGGCCACTTTTATCCGAAGAGATCAGCGTTTTCGGAAAATTGGGGCGGGTGTTTATCCTGCAGTCAAATTGACACACAGACATAGATCAACGCGGCGGCCATAAATTTTGGCGGGGCTTTGATCGTCAGCAACCGAGACCCAGCCAGATGAATCAGCCTTCAGGACTTCTGGACGCGACACTCGCGCTCCAGACAAAGGTATTTTGCATCATCAGCGATCACCGGGTGTTTAGATCCCGGTCGCCGGCAATATTTACCACGGTGCTCGGCCGGACAGGGCTAAAAGGGGTTTATGTGCCTTTTATGGTCGACGATTGCAATATCGGCAAGGCCTTGGAAAGCCTCCGGGTGCTCAACATCGCCGGGGCCAACATTACCGCGCCATTCAAGGAAAAGGTGCTGCCCTACCTGGATGTGCTTTCCGAAGGGGCCAATATCATCGGTGCCGTGAACACCATTGTCTGCAAGGGGGGGCAACTCAAAGGCTACAACACCAATGCCATCGGCATCATGGATGCCCTCAACGAGGTGAACTTCAATATTGCCGGAAAAAAGGCGTTGGTGATCGGGACGGGCGGCTCGGCAAGGGCCGTGGTGTTCATTCTCAACTGGCTGCGGGCCGAATCGATTGTCGTGGCTGGCCGAGACAACCATAAAACCTGCCGCCTGGCCGGTCATTTCAGTTGCACGCCGCGGTCGCTGAAGGATCTGGCCGATTTTCCCATCGACGTGGATCTGATCGTCAACGCCACCTCCATTTCCAGCCGTGACGAATCCAGCGAGTTGACCGGCATTGTCGACGGCTTAAAGAGCAACGGCTGCCAGCTGGTTTTCGATCTCAATTACGGTCACAGGGAGAATATCTGGCAATCCCTGGCCGAAAAGAGCGGCATCCGTTTCATGGACGGGCTTTCCGCCCTGGCCTACCAGGCCCGGCGCACCTTCCTGCTTTGGACCGGCCAGGAGGTTCCGCAGGCAGAGTTTTTAAAGGCGCTGGAAGCTTAAAACCCTTAACCCTGGCGCGATTTTCCGTTTGATCGAATCTGCACGCCTTCCGCTATTTTGATTGGTTCGCGAAGCGGGTCATTTCTGACCTGATTTTGAACGCTTGCATTCGCTCAGCAGGTCCCGCATTATTTGATAGTCGATGGCATTTTGTATGGCCACGCCACCTTGCTCCGCAACGGTCATGGCGAAGTTGATATCGGCGCTGGAGAAAAAACGAACGTCAGCGGTGAGCAGCCGCAGCATACCAATGGGTTCCCCCTTGACTGAAATGGGTACGGCAAGGATGCTGCCGACACCTTCGTTGGCCGCTTCCTTATGATAGAGGGTATGGACATCTGTGGTGGCGTCCGGGATGACCACCGGTTCACCCTTGAGAATAAAATAGGTGGCCAGTTCGTCGTCTAACGGTCCCCGTTCCAGGTAATGCCGGCTCAATCCGAAAGCGGCCTTGAGTTCCATCTTTCCCTTTGCCGATTCGATGAGGCGGATCGTGCATGCTTTGAGGTTCATCACCTCAGGCAGCCTGGAGACAATCCGGTCGAGCACCGTGTCCAATTCCCGGGTTTCCCCGATGAGTCGACCGATTTCACAAACCGCTTTGAAGTAGTTCAACTGTCGTTGCTGCTCGTCATAGATCCGCGCATTTTCGATGGCGATGCCGCATTGCTCTGCCAGGGCGGCGACGAATTCGATCTCCAATGAATTAAATTCCCGCTGGGTGCGGCTGAGCAGCCGAAGGATGCCCGTGATTTTTCCGCGGATGGGAATCGGCGCCACCAGTATGCTTTGAATGCCTTCCTGGCGCGCAGCCTCGGGATAGTCGATACGGGAATCATTGGCCGCATCGCGGATGGCGATCGATGTTCCTTCCAGGGCCGATAAGACGCTTTCCTCCGCATCGACAGGCCCGCGGTTCAGGTAGGTCTCGCTCAATCCAGAGGCGGCCTCAAGTACCAGCTTCTGACGCGTCGGATCGAGCAGGCGGATAGTTGCGGCATCCACGTGAACGACTTGAGGGATTTTGGTTACGATCAGTTCAAAGACCTCCTTGGGGTCCAATGAGGCGGTTATGGCTTTGGTGATATCCAGAAACAGCCGGAGATAGTCGCCCTGTTGCTTCATCATTATGTGCGCTCCTTTTAAAGACGTGTGGTTGGTGGGTTCGCCGATTCGAGCGGTAAAGGAACCGGCCGGGGGCGGAGTCGGCGCGTTGCCACATCGGATACATGCAAAAAAAATTCCATCGGACATGATGCGCGAATTAGCATGCCTGGGAATAAAAGCGCGAGGTGCCGTTCATGCAATTAAAACAGAATGTGAGAAATTCTGTATGGTTGCAAGGTTTTTTGGGTTTGGCAAATCCCTGACTGTGTCATGGCGGGCTCGTCCCCGGGGCGCATATTTTTTTTGCACCCGACATGCTTTTATAGCGATTCAGCCAATCGGTTCCTTCGCGGTTGCGTTCATTTCTAACTGAAATCGAATCAGATGCAAATGAGAATCAAGGATTCGATAATTAATCAATCAAGCTTCGATCTTGTTGTCCAAAGAAATTTATGTTCAAATGAACATTCACTGTCAACCCGTTTGCTAAGCCAATCGATTCCTCTTTCCTATCGACAGGTACCGATTGCTGAAATGATCCACCACTATGATTTCATCCGCGCGGCGGTTGCATGGAGGATTTCAACGGATGAACATTCCCGGGAGTGTCGCTTCTGCATGGAGACAGACGCGCTGCAGCGAAGCCCTGCAGAACCTTACCCGGGGCGTCGCTCGCCTCGTGTCCAAACGCGTCTTCCCTGGCGTTCAGCATCGGTACGATTCCTGAAATCGTTTCCGAAGGGCGTTTGAGGCACCTGCGTCCGCGGATCTTTACCCACAGCTTCATATGGCCATGCTTGCCAAGCTGGAACAACCCGACGCCCAGCTGATCATATTCAAAGGAGATCTAGCCCCATGAGCCGCATCGAGATTCGAGAACTGGCCAAGCAATGGGGTCCTGTCGTTGCCGTCGACCAGGTTTCCTTCACGGTTACCGAAGGCAGCCTGACCGTGCTGCTGGGGCCGTCCGGCTGCGGTAAATCCACCATCCTGCGCCTCATCGCCGGCCTGGAAGCGGTTTCCTCGGGATCCATCGCCATCGGTGGAAACGAAGTGACCCACCTGGACCCGGCCAGGCGCGGGGTTTCCATGGTTTTTCAGTCCTATGCCCTGTTTCCCCATCTCAATGTCAGGGAAAACATCCTTTTCGGACTGAAGGTGCGGGGGATTTCCCCGTCGGACCGGCGCTCCCGCCTCGAGGAATCCGCACGCATGGTTGGCCTCGAAGAGCTGTTGAACCGCAAGCCTGCCCAGCTTTCCGGCGGCCAGCGGCAGCGCGTGGCGCTGGCACGCTCCATCGTGTCGCGGCGGCGGGTCTGTCTCATGGACGAACCGCTGTCCAACCTGGATGCCAAGCTCCGGGCGGAAATGCGTGACGAGATCCGCTCCCTGCAGCAAAAACTGGGCCTGACCATGGTTTATGTCACCCACGACCAGGTGGAGGCCATGACCATGGCCGACCAGGTGGTGCTGCTCAAAAAAGGACGCGTTGAACAGACCGGACGACCCCACGACCTCTACGAACGTCCCCAAACGACGTTTGCCGCCCAGTTCATGGGATCGCCGCCCATGAATCTGCTGCAACTCGAGCTGATTGAAGCGCGTTCTGCACTGGCTGCAGCCTGCGGCGGCACTCTACCGGCAGACGGGTTGACCGGCGGCTATATCGGAGTGCGGCCCGAACATGTCCGGGTGGGGGACGTCGGCTTGCCGGTGCGCGTTTCGGCAACCGATTACCTGGGGGCGGAAACCGTACTGCGAATGGCCCATGGCGAACAGACCCTGTTTGGCAAGATTGGTGGCCACCGCCGTTATGCGCCCGGGGAACAGCTGCATGTCTGTTGGCCTGCAGAGGCGGTTCACCGATTTGGCCCCGATGGCCGCCGAATCGAAGACCCGAAAAGGGTTTCGTCCTGAGCAGGTGAACCTGAAGAACGGTAACCCGGTCCGCCTTCCGGCGGGCAACCAATCGAACCCGATCGACAACGAGGAGGATCATTATGTTCAAAGGAATCAAATGGCTATGTATTGGGATGATGGCAACGGCGTTGTTGATTGCGGCCGTTACGTCCGGCTCAGCCGTTGAGCTGACCATGTATTATCCGGTCGCCGTTGGCGGACCGCTGACCACGGTCGTCGACGGGATTGTCGACGATTTCATGAAACAAAACCCGGATGTCACGGTCAAGGCCATCTATGCAGGCAACTACAATGACGCGCGCATCAAAGCGCTGGCCGCATTGAAGAGCGGCCAGCCGGCCCAGCTGTCGGTGATGTTCTCCATCGATATCTACGAGCTCATCGAGCAGGATGCCATCGTTGCCTTCGACGACGTGGTGGAGACGGCCGAAGAAAAGGCCTGGCTTGAGTCCTTTTACCCGACGCTCATGGAAAACGGACGCACCGCCGGCAAGACCTGGGGCATTCCTTTTCAGCGCTCCACCATCGTCATGTATTATAACAAGGACGCCTTCCGGGCTGCGGGACTGGATCCGGACCAGCCACCGGCAACCTGGGATGAACTGGTCGCCATGGGCAAAAAACTGACCAAGCCCGACGGTTCCCAGTGGGGCGCCATGATCCCATCCACGGGATATCCGTACTGGATGTTCGGCGCCCTGACCATGCAGAACGGCCAGGTGCTGATGAATCAAAACGGGGATACCACCTACTTCGACCATCCGGCAGTGGTCGATGCCCTGCAGTTCTGGAAGGATATGGGAGAAAAGCATCGGATCATGCCCACGGGCACCATTGAATGGGGCACCCTGAGGCAGAATTTTCTTGAAGGCAAAACCGCCATCATGTGGCACTCCACCGGCAACCTGACGGCAGTCAAAGACAACGCCAAGTTCGACTTCGGCGTGGCCATGCTGCCGGCCAGCAAGCGCCGTGGCACTCCCACCGGCGGCGGAAATTTCTATATTTTCAAAAAAACTTCCCCGGCGGAGCGAAAAGCGGCCATGCGGCTGATCAAGTTCATGACCAGTCCGGAGAGTTCGGCCGAATGGTCCATGAAAACGGGGTACATGGGGGTCAGCCCGGCGGCCTACGAGACGGAGAAGCTCAAGGCGTATGTCAAGAGCTTCCCTTATGCTGCCGTGGCCCGGGATCAGCTCCAGTATGCCACCGCCGAGCTTTCCACCTATCAGACCGGCCGTGTGCGAAAAGGGCTGGATGATGCCATTCAGGCCGCGCTGACCGGGTCAAAGACGCCCGAATCGGCGCTGAAAGAAGCCCAGGCGCAGGCCGACCGGCTGCTGAAACAGTACCGGTAACCACAAAACCAAGCCGCAGCGAACGAGCGGGGGGTGTCTTACCCGCCGTTCACTGCGGTTCTTCGCTTTCAGAAAAGTTAATGCGAACAACCGCTTCGAGAAATGTCCACGGCTGGCTCCTGCTGATGCCTGCCGCGATTCTGCTGATCGCCTTCACCCACTACCCGACCGTGGCGACGGTGATCGACAGTCTTTTTTCCAAGGCGACGGCAATCCGTCCCTCCCGCTTTGTGGGCATGCTGAACTATCAACGCATGCTGGACGACCCCATTTTCTGGAAAGTGCTGGCCAACAACGCCTGGTTTGCCTTGGGAACCATCCCCACCTCCATCGCGTTGGCCATCCTCATGGCGCTTTTTGTGAACCGTTCCATTCCGGGCCGATCGTTGGTGCGCATGGCCTACTTTACGCCGACGGTCCTGCCGATGATCGCCGTGGCCAATATCTGGCTGTTCTTTTATACGCCGGATATTGGCCTGATCGATCAGATTGCGGGCGGGTTCGGCTTTTCCGGGCACAACTGGCTGGGGGACCCGAGCACGGTGCTGCCGGCCATCATGGTGATGACGGTCTGGAAAGAGGCCGGCTTTTTCATGATCTTTTACCTGGCAGCCATGCAGAACATCCCACCGGAGTTAGAGGAGGCGTCGCAGCTGGAAGGGGCCACGCGATGGTATTACTTCCGCCGGGTGATGTTCCCCCTGCTCATGCCCACCACCTTGTTCGTGTTGATCAATGCGGTGCTCAATTCGTTCAAATTGGTGGATCATTTGTTCGTGCTCACCAAGGGCGGTCCGGACAATGCCAGCAACCTTCTGTTATATTACATCTTTGAAACCGCCTTTTCATATTTTGAAACGCATTTTGCCGCCGCCCTGACAATGGTGTTGTTGATTTTACTGGGGGTCATGGCGCTGCTGCAGTTTTTCATTCTGGATAAACGGGTGCACTATCGATGAGCCCTTCACGGTCGTATTCTCAGATGGTTCAAACGTCTTTGGAGACCGGCGCCGCATGGCTGCTGGCGGTGCTGTGGATTTCGCCCCTGGTATACGCCTTCTGGGCCGCCTTTCATCCGGGTGAATATGCAGTCAATTTTGATCTGCTGGCGCCGCTGACGCTGGACAACTTCCGTGAAGCGCTTTCCCAGGCGCCGTTTCCCCGGTACGCCCTGAATACATTCATTCTGGTCAGCACGATTCTGGCTGCCCAACTGGTGCTGTGCACCCTGGCCGCCTACGCGTTTGCACGGTATCGCTTCCGCGGCCATAAAATTGCCTTTGCCCTGGTGTTGGTCCAACTGATGATTACCCCGGAGATTCTGATCGTCGAAAACTACAGCACCCTGGCACGGTTCAGCATGGTTGACACGATACTAGGCATCGGCCTGCCATACATGGCCAGTGCATTCGGGATTTTTCTGCTGCGGCAGGCCTTCAAATCAACCCCCAAGGAACTCGAAGAGGCCGCCCGCCTGGAAGGATGCGGAACCATGGGGGTCTTGTGGCGGGTATATGTGCCCCTGGCCCGTCCCACCTATCTGGCATATGCGTTGGTCTCCATCAGCCACCATTGGAACAATTTCCTCTGGCCCCTGATCGTGACCAATTCGGTGGAAACCCGGCCGCTGACCGTTGGTCTGGGAATCTTCGGCGCACCCGAATCCGGGGTGAACTGGTCCGTCATCTCCGCCGCGACCCTGCTCTCGGTGGCGCCGTTGCTCATCGCTTTTCTGCTTTTTCAGCGGCAGTTCGTGCAGTCGTTCATGTATGCGGGTATCAAATAGTACCGCTTCCTAAAGACGGTGTGCTTTATGCCGGCTCGTCTTTTGAGTAACATGTTTGTTTGATGAGAGCTTTACCCAATGGCCTCTGCCGGAAAAGGAGGCACCAATGGCCAAGATCCAGGAAAGGCGTCAAACCGCACGATTTACTTGTGACGGCGAAATCACCATCGAGCGACCGTTTGCCAGAAGCGGAATGACAACCGCACGACTGATTGACTTCAGTGAACAAGGCTTATGCTTTCTCAGTCAAAAGGCGTTTACACCAGGAACCGATTTAATGGTGCGGATATCGATGGAGAACTATCGGCATTTATCTTCCGATGCGGATTGTCAGCCACCGACGATGGGGCTGGTGACGGTCAAATGGTGTGAGGATATCACGAGGCAGGGACTTCCCATCCATAAGATAGGAGCGATGAATCTGGTGCCTTACTAGCGTTGTCGGCGTTTTTCCATTGAACCTTCCCCGCGGCAAGCCGCGGGGAAGGTTTCGCTGGTAGCGGCGGTGCTGCGCAGCACCGTAAGGATAAGCTCGATTTTCAGTTTGCGCGCCAGGACCTCCTCTGGAATCCGCACCGAAACATTGCCGGTAATCTTGCTCTGGCAGGCCAGCACATAGCCCTTGGCCGCGTCACCGTCCGTCAGCAAGGGGGTGGGCGCGGTTTCTGCTTGACCCTCCACGACCACCAGCTTTCATTTTTTGCAGGAACCGTTGCCGCTGCGCGAGGCGCGGACATGGACCTGGGCGGCCCGGGCCGCTTCCAGCAGGGTGCTGCCGGCGGGCACGGATACCGTCCGGCCGTCGGGCAGAAAGGTGACCGTATGGGGGGCCGCGGCCGCTGCCTGTCTGTCTTCGGCCTCCCAGCCGGCCTTGCGCTTGCTCATGAACCAGATGGGGCAGGCGGACCGGTGTTTACAATAGATCTTTGGATCCCTGCATGCCAGGCACGCTTCACACAGGTAAATTTGATGCTTCATGCAGATGTAGGGGGTCTCGCGATCCGGGTGGTTGATACAGGTTCCCATGCAGAAGATCTCCTTAGTGGTTCGGATATGAACGGCCTTGAGCGGGTTGGTCGACCAATCGCTGCAGCGCCTTGTCGAGCGTGTCATTGTTTTGAAGCCCGATAAAGCGGTTCATTTCCGTGCCGTCCTTGTAAATGATGATCGTGGGGATGCTCTGAATGCCCAATTTATAGGCGATCTCCCGGTTTTCGTCGATGTTCAGCATGGCCACATTGGCCGCTCCGCGGTAGGTTTTTTTAGCGCACGAATGATGGGTTCCTGGGCACGGCACGGCTTGCACCAGGGCGCATTGAAATCCACCAGCGTGACGCCGTTGGAAATGGAGAGGTCAACGTTTGTTTCCAATGACCGATTTGCAGCCATCGCCATTCTCCTTGGAGCTACCATCGATGGAGGGCGGCGGCCATGGCGGCCGCCGCCCTGGTTCGTCTTCGCTTCACGATCAACCGCCGAAATTGCCGCCGCCCAATCCCCGCATGGCTTCTTCGGTGCTGACCCGAAGCGAGGTCACAGAGGCGTTAAAGGCCGCCCGTTCGGCCTGAATGTCGTCCATGCCTGTTTCCGGCCTGCAGTTTTCACGGATCTGATCGATCCGGTCGTCCATTTCCGCGATGAGGATATGCAGGTCCTCGATGTTGGGCAGAATTTTTTCCTTTTCGCCCCCAGGCAGGGCCTCCATTTTACGGGTGATGTCATAGACGATGGCCTTCCAGCCGGTGAGTTCCATTTCCATGGTCTTGCAGCCGTTCTTTGCTTTCATGACGGTCTCCTTTCGCAATGATGGCTTTTCGCAGTGGCCCTCAGGCCGTAAAATCGATCGTGATGGGCATTACCCCGGCGATCAGCGATTGGTCGACGATATAGGTGAGACCGGCTACCGTGAAGGTTTCATCACTTTCCTTGGGCTCATCCAGAGCCAGAGCCAGTGACGGCGGGCCTCAGCCGCCGGCATTGTAAAAAATCCGTGTGGGCAATGGGTCCCGCGATTCGAAATATCGGGACAATTCTCTGGTAGCCGCATCGGTGACCGTGATCATGGGTTGCTTCTGTTTTGCTGGAAATTGACCGTCTTGGACGGTTTTGCAGGATTCGAACGGCTTTTTTCCCGGGGCAGGCGAATGACCGTCATCGGTACATCATTCAGCCGGATCACATCGCTGGCCGTGCTGTCGATGATGCGTTCCTCTATTTTTCCGTGGCCGTGGGTGCCCATAATGATGAGATCGAAGTCGCCTTCATGGGCGGTCGCTACAATTTGTTTGACCGGGTTGCCGACCTTGACCATGACGTTCGCTTCGCTCAGCGGGCAGGAGGGAATTTCCCTGGATACCTGTCGCGATGTCTCCCGGATACGCTGATACAGGGTGTCTTTGGCTTTTTCGATGCCATGGATATGGAAATCGGCCCAGGCTTTTCTCCCCATATGGTCAACCCGGTCGATGCCGGCCTCCCTGGAGAGCGCCTCGAGGACGTCCGGGATGACGTGAAGCAACGTTACCGAGGCATCAAAACGGTTTCCGATGCTGCAGGCATAGCGGACGGCATGGCGGGCCGTATCGGAGAGATCCGTCGCATAGAGGATCCTGCGAATCGACGGAACCATCGGCTCGTCCACGCGCGTCAGCCGGCGGGGAAGTTCGGTGACCGTGGTTCGCTTTTCGGTGGCGAGGCCATCGACTTGCGGAGTGGATTGCGGGTGGGCATCGCCGAAGATTTTCCCGACCAAACGGACATACCAGGCGGCTGTCTGGATCTGGATCACGTAGGCCAGGGCGACCAGCAGGGCGATGGTGAGGCCCTGTTTATCGAAAGCGGTCATGGCGATGGCCAAGGCAATGGACAGATCTCGCATGACCACCCCGAAAACCATGGCGATGGCATCCTCGCGTTTAAAGAACAGCCGCCCGGCAACGGACAGCAACCCGTAGGGAACCAGATAAAACACAGCCAGGGGAGCCAGGATAGTGAGAATATCTGACGGGTTGGCAATAATATGCCTGGCTTTCAGCGACATGGCCACGAAGGCGACCAGGATGACACCCAGGGCCGAGAAGGGAGGAAACTTCGGTTTGATGCGATCGTTCCAGGCCTGGTGGCCGACTTTTTTAATGGCCAGATACTGGGTCAGCAGACCTGCGAACAGCGGCACAAAGACAAACAGGGCGATCTGCCTGAACATGTGCAGCATGTCCACATCGATGGTGGCCCCCATGAAGACTTTGGTATAGACCGGTGCCGCCAGGGCCCCGAGCACCAGCCCGAAAACAACCATTTTGATGGCGGCTTCCTTGTTGCCCCGGGCGAACCCGGTCCAGGAAATGGTCATCCCCGATGTGGGCAGCACGCCGATAAGAAACAACCCGACCGCCCACAGGCCATATTTCTCCGGCCCGCCGGCGAAAAGCAATTTGCCGGTGTAGAAGGCCAGCAGTGGCACGAGGGCGAAATTGATGATCTGGGTGGTGACCTGAAGCTTATAGTCCTGCCCTTTAAAGATGGTTTTTACGTTCAGGGTCACCATCATGGGATACACCATGATGAACGTCACCGGGATGATGAACGATTTGAGAGGGCCGGCGTCGAACCAATAGCCATACAGCAAACCGACGGCCATGGACGTCGGGATCGACCAGACCAGATTTTTTTTGCAGAAATGATAGCGCACGCCACATGTTGATCTCCTTTGTTAACCGGTCATAACCAACGCGGTTATAGTCGGGGGCAGAACTGAAAAAGGGATGGATCAACAATCGTGCCAGCGTGGCGAGCCGATCTCTCAAACCTGTTTTTATTATTTAATACAAATGGTTAAAAACTATTATCTTTGGGGGGATCTTGTGGTGAAGGGGCTGACGCGGAAAAACCGTTACTCGGATTGCAGTTTTTGGCGGAGGGTAACGCTATGGTAACCTGAGCGGTGCGATCAATCCAGCTTTTTCACCAACTGGTTGGCGGCGGTGAGCAGCGGATCCCACACCGGTCCAAAGGGCGGCGCATAGGCCAGGTCCGCCTGTGAAAAGCCGGCCACCGTCATCCGGTTGTGAAGGGCCACGGCGATGGCATTGATGCGGTGGGCGACACCTTCGCGGCCCACCATCTGGGCGCCGAGAAGCTTTCCCGACCGGCGGTCGCCAATCATGTGAACCCAAATCGTTTCCGACCCGGGATGGGCGTGGGCACGGGATCGCGTTTGAATCGTGACCCCCACCGGGTCGAACCCGTAACGACGGGATTCCGCCAGGGACAATCCGGAACGGGCCACTTCGAGATCGAATACCTTGAAAACGGCGGTGCCGGCGACTCCTTCAAGTTGGGTCGACTTGCCGCAGACGTTGTCCGCTACGGCCCAGCCGGCCCGGTTGGCCCGCAGCGCCAGCGGAATCCAGGCCTTCTGGCCGGTAACCACATGATAGGCGTCCGCACAATCACCCGCCGCATAAACCCGTTTGTCCGAGGTTTGTAAATTAGGGTTGACGGCGATGGCGTTGCCGACCCCCGTTTCGATGCCGGCATCGGCGGCCAGCCGGCTGTTCGGCTCGATACCGACGGCGACCACAATCATGTCTGCATTCAGGGTCCGGTCATTGCAGACGAGGGAGAGATGGTCGGCGGTTGGGTCGATCTTTTTTATTTCGCAGCCGAGGTGCAACTCGACCTGGTTTACGTCCAGTTCCCGCTCCACTGCCCGGGCCAGTTCACGCGGCATCCATGGCAGGAGATCGGGGCCGGGCTTGACCATCTCGACCGACAGGCCTCTGGCCCGAAGGGCTTCAGCCATTTCCAGCCCGACATAGCCCATGCCGATGATCACCGTTTTCTTAACCTTGTCGGCCGTGATCTGATTTTTGATGCGTCTGCCATCGGCGAGGCTTTTCAACGCCACCACCCCGGGCAGATCGAACCCGGGCAGGTCCGGAATGATCGGCCGCCCACCGGTGGCGATTAACAGGCGGTCATAAAAAAACCGAAACGAATCACCATTGTCGATGGTCCCGGAGACCGAACCATTTTTTACGTCGATGGCCTCGGCACAACAGCCGGTGAGCAGATCGATCCCCTGCTTTTTACGAAACACGTCGGCGGTTCTGACCACGAGGTCGTCGATGTCGCGTGCCGAATCCGCAATGTTATAGGGCATGCCGCAGGCGCTATAGGAGACGTCTTCGGTTTTTTCCAGAACGATGACGTCCATCTCCGGCATGTGTCGTTTGGCCCGGCTGGCGGCACTCATGCCGGCGGCATCTCCTCCGATGATCACAAATTTCATGGTTCACCCGTGGTTGTCACCAGAATTTCCGGCGGATGGGTCAAGGTGCGTTTCACCGTGCACATCTCCGCCGCCCGAATCACAGCCTTGCGGTATTTGTCCGGGAAAGCGGGCGGCAGGTGAATCTCGATCGTTATTTTCTCCATCAGGTGAGATGTCTCGTTTCTCTCGAAACGCAGCGTCATCGAGATGTCCTGGGTGGGGATGTCGCGGCTCTCGCAGAAATAGACGATATAAACGCCGGCGCAGGTGCCGATGGAAGAAAGAAACAGATCATAGGGTTCGGGTGCGGAGTCATCGCCGCCTTCGCTTTTCGGTTGGTCCGTCTCAACGGTAAATCCCTTGTAGGTCGAAGTTACGCGCTTTCCGCCGGGAAAATCAATCCGCATCTCCATTGTCTGTCATCTCTCCAATAGGGTGGTGGTCGCAAGGACTCGTCGAATTGAATCCTCCCCGAGGCGAGACGCGAGGAGGATTCAGCGTAAGGATGAAATTCCATTTCCCGCTTGCTCGCTATCGCGGTTCGACAGATGTGACACCCGCCGTGCGTCGTAACACCCAACGGACGGGTACGCTGAATGTATAATTTACCGGGCGCTTCAGGTCAAGGCGCGGTTGGGTGATGAACCCGCATGGTCAGCGGTAAACAGGGAGAGCACCGCATTGCTGCACGTTTTCGTCAGTCGCCGTCCGGGTGAAGCTCACCGTATGGAATTTTTTCTCCCGGACGCCAGGTTGAAAATTGTTTCGGTGTAACCGTGTCACCGCGTTGTGCGCGTGCTTTGAGCCACACAATTCGCGTGTCGCACGCCCACACTTTTTTGCCTAACCGGGCCATTCTGATCTCCAATACGCGGTCGGCGGTTTGCCGGGTTCTGTGTACGGAAAGCACCTTTTTAAACGGCTTGTCCACGTCATGGGTGTCAAAAATTAATGCATACATAGGCACCTCCTCGGGTTAGGGGTTGTCCGTCCGTATCCATTCCACAGTGCATGTTGGATGCCAAACACTTGAACGGGCCATCGCTGCGGCCGAGTCGCCATTGCCCACCTCGGTCTTTTGGCTTGACCCGGGAGACGGATTGTTGTTTATGAAAAAATTAACGGTTGGTAACGTTATCGTAACGCAGTGATCGGCTCGGGAGACGACGATGAATGACAAGATCCATGAGATCTGGAATGTACGGTTCGTCAACCGGATCATCGATTCGATGGCCGACGGCGTCTTCACCATGGATGCAGCCGGTCGCATTTCTTCGTGGAACCCCTCCATGGAACGGATCAGCGGATATACCGCCAAGGAGGCGCTGGGGAAAACCTGCCAGCTGCTCGAGTGCAGCCGCTGTTTTGGCAAGAACTGCCCGGCCAGCATTGAAAAATGCCGGATCGTTGAGAAAGGGCAGTCGGAAGCCAAAGAGTGCCATCTGCGGCATAAGGATGGCCACGATGTGCCGGTGATCAAAAATGCCAGCGTCGTGAAAAGCGATGACGGCCAGGTGATCGGCATCGTCGAGACGGTCACCGACATGACCGAACTGATTCGGGCGCGCAAAGAGGCCGAGGAAGCCGTTTACCGGCTGGGGGAGATCCACCGCATGGACAACATCATCGGCAAAAGCCGGGCCATGCAAACGGTCTTCGAGGCGATCCGTGCGGCCGCCGCCAGCGAGGCGACCATCCTGATTCAAGGCGATAGCGGCACCGGCAAAGAACTGGTTGCCGGCGCGATCCATTTCAACAGCGACCGTCGGGAAGGCCCCCTGGTGGCGGTCAACTGCAGCGCCCTGTCCGAAAACCTGCTGGAAAGCGAGCTGTTCGGCCACGTCAGGGGCGCTTTTACCGGTGCCAACCGGGACCGTATGGGTCGCTTTGAAGAAGCCAGCGGCGGCACGATCTTTCTGGATGAAATCGGTGAACTGAGCCCCTATATCCAGGTGAAGCTTTTGCGGGTGCTGCAGGAAAGAGAGGTCGAACGGGTGGGCGATTCGCGCAGACGCAAGATCGACATCCGCATAATTACGGCCACGCACAAGGATTTATACGCCCGGGTGCGGGAAGGGCTCTTCAGAGAGGATTTGTACTACCGGTTGAAGGTCTTTCCCATCCACCTGCCGCCCTTGCGCGAGCGCCGGGAGGACATCCCGATTCTCGCCGACCACTTCATTAAACGCATGAACAAAAAAACGGGCAAGCCGATCACGGGCCTTTCGACGGCGGCCATGCGTATCTTCATGGATCATCCATGGCCGGGAAATGTCCGCGAGCTGGAAAATGCCATCGAACATGCTTTCGTGCTGTGCAACCGCAAGGAGATCGACGCCGTTGATCTTCCTGTTGAAATCCGGCAACCGAACCGTTTGGAAGCCTGCTATGACGTCCCTTACGTAAAGGCGCGGCCGCGAACGAAACTGACCCATGCGGCATTGATTGCGCTTCTGGAGGAGTGCGACTGGAACAAGGCAGAGGTGGGGCGGCGCGTCGGCCTGAGCCGGACGGCCATCTGGAAGTATATGAAAAAGTGGGATATCCCTCTTCAGCGAAAAGAATAGCCGTGGGGTGTGACTCTGGCTGCGAGCCCGTGTGGGGTACCGGGCAGGCGAGGGATTGGATGTGAACTCCCGTCAGGCCGGTACCCCGCATGCGTTGTTATGCGGACGCTTCCTTTTCCAGTTCGGTGATTCTCCGCTGGATGGCGTCCAGTGATTGTTGAATGGCCTCGGCCTCGGCCTTTAGCATGTCCATTTCATTGGTGCTGCTTGCCGGATACCGCGAACCTTTTCCATAGGCCTGCGGATACGGATACCCGGCGAAGCCCGGGCCGTACCCGTAACCACGGCCCCTGCCATGTCCGCGTCTGAAGCCCAGACCCCTGCCATTGCCGCCGTAAACGGGCAGGTCGGCTGGTCCTCCTGGGCGCCCGCAGATTCCCCTGCGACCGCCGGTCATGGGTCCGGCCCCCATCGGGCCGCTGTTGTCCAATCCTGGCATGATCCTACCCTCCTTGTTTGGGTTTTTTGTTCAACGGTTTTGACCGCGACCGCCTCCCGAACCGCCACCTTGTCCCTGTCCATGACCGCCACGCCTGCCTTTACCCTGGCCGGCACCTTGACCGCCACGCCTGCCGCCTTGACCTTGCGATCGCGGCGCTTGGTTGTTCTGGCCGCAGGGACCCCGTCCTTTGCCTGATTGCTGGCCCTGTCCGTCCGGGCCATTCCCATCTCCTCGGGGCATGTTTTTCACCTCCCTTCTGTGTCGGGTATCTGTTCACCATTATCGGTTCATCCGTCACTGTTTTTGAAACGTCTAAATTCTCAAAAAGAAGGACCCATCGTTATCCGTTGCCGGCGTGCGCATGTTATTCTTGCCCGCCCATGCGGCCCCGCCGACCCCGGCCTCGGCGCCTTCTGCCACCACCGCGCATGGCATAGTTGCCTCCGGCAATTTTCAGGGCTTTACCGGTGACCAGTGCTTCACCGACGATACCGCGGGCAGCGAATAGAATCCTGCCGTAGGTCTGGCGGGACACCTGCATGAGGTTGGCCGCCGATTCCTGGTCCAGATGCTCGAAATCGCTTAATCGTATCGCTTCCAGTTCTTCGACCGACAGCATCACTTCCCCGGTGATCGGCACGCCCTGCGGGACAAAGGCGGCGATGGTGGGGTAACCGGATACGAATCTTGGTTTTTTGGGTCTCGGCACGATGTCATCTCATCATAATGGTCATTTGACTAAAATATAATCTCAATAAAATAAGCTGTCAAGCAATATTATAGTCATTTGACTAAATTCAACATCCCCGAGTATACACGGGGATGTTGACTATTGAGGGGTGATGAGGATGATGAAAAATTTCCCTGGATGCGGGACGGGGTTATGCATCGGCAAACGCTGATTTGAAACGGTCCAGCTTCACCGGGACGGTATGATCGCATGCCATCGACGTCCCGATGACAGAAGCTCTCCATCCACACCTCGTCCAAATACGAGGTTGAACGCCTTGATCATCAGGGCGTCCTTAAGGCTGTCGGAGAGCATCGGCAGTATACCCATATACACCGTTGCCGTGTAGGTTGTCGGCTTGCTCGGCAAGCAGCATTTTTATCCGGTCCAAGGTCACCGGATAGGGGATGATGGGAATGCCCATCCAGTCGGAGTAATCCAGAAAGTCTTGCGGGTGTTCGGCCATATAGGTGTCCAGATAGCCGATGCCATCCAAAACCACGGCACCGCCGGAATGCCTGGGGAAATTTTCGTTGGCCAGTCCCTTGGCCCACCCCTTGAAAACCTGGTGGCGAAACTTGATCCAGCCGGGCGTCATCCACCAGACCTTTTCGCCACCGGCCACTTCGGCGGCAATCCTTTCCCGTTCGGCTTCACTGGCGATCATGTCCATGCAGTGGGTGGCTTGAATCCGAGCCACGCCGGCTCCCTGCTCGGCGATGATCTGCTGCATGGTGCGGGTCGGTTGCTCGGCATTGACGTAGCAGAATTTGCCGCCGTAGACCACCAGCACCGTGTTCGCTTTTTCCTTGGCCCGGTTAATGCGATCGAGCAGTTGACGCTCCAGTTCATGGATGTCTTCATGAAGTCCCGGCGTCGTGACATATAGATGCTCTGTATCCAGAAACCCGTCGGTTCTGAGGTGGTTCAACTCGAGGTTCAGCGTTTCGCGAGAAACGATCGCCATGCCTGCAAGGCCCGGTGATTTCATGATGACAACTGCTTTGGTAACGTTATGTAGCGTTAGGTAACGCAATCCGATGGGGGTCGAATTCCATGATGGGTCAACTGATTTTATTGAACCCTCCCCGCGGCAAGCCGCGGGGAATCTTCACCGTAAGGATAAAAAAATCGATTTTCAGTTCGCTCGCTTACCCCGCTGCAAGCAGCGGGGTAAGCGCTTGCTGTCGCGGTTCAAGCACGGCCTGGAGCGTCGTGAGCAGGATGTCCATGTCAGATGCATCCGGATGTCCCACCGCGTCGGCGGCGTCATCCAACCATACCTGTGGCTGGGGCTTGGCTTTGACCTTCTCCAGCACTTTTGGATTGACTTCTCCATGGCAGCTAAACGATCCCACGACGGTGGCCCCTTCAGCCAAGGTTTGGGCGTGGGCCATTGCACGGGCGGCGTGATCAGAGCCCGGCCGGGCACCGTGGGTGGCAAAGAGGAACACTTTTTTGTGCCCCTTCAGTCGTGCCAGGTAGCTTGCGGATTCAGGATCCGGTTTTCCGGCTTGAAGCCAGAAACCAAGGGCGACCAGATCGTAGTCGGTTGGGTCCGGTGCTTCATCGACCAGGCACATCTGCGTACCTGTCGGCAACGCCTCGCACACGGTTTCGGCGAGCCTTTTTGTATTTCCAGTCTGACTGGAATAAACAACAATCGTGTTTTTTGTATATTCTCCGTTCTTAGGTGCTAAGTTACGATAAACGGCGCCGGCATCGATTCTCCCGCAAGGGCCTTTTTGATCGCATCTTCGAGAACACCCTGGGATACCATTCCCGTTATGGAATTAATGGCTTTGCCCCCCTGAAAAATCATCAGGGTGGGGATGGATTTGATGCCATATCGCTCGGCGACGGCCGTGTTGCTGTCGACATCGCATTTAGCAAAAATCATTTGATTATTGTAAGTCTCCGCCAGAGTCGCAAATGCCGGTGCCATGGCTTTGCAGGGGCCGCACCAGGGGGCCCAGAAGTCGACGATGACGGGTTTGGTCTGCTGAAGCACTTGCTGGTCGAACTGGTTGTTTTCGATTTCGGTGACAAACTGGGACATGATTCCACTCCTTCTTTATCGGTGTTGGTGTAATTCCGGCAGCCTTGAATCAATGCTGGTGGCGTTCGTTTTTCTCCTCAAATCAATATATGTGCCAAAAAGAGGAACCTCCGGAACGATGGGCATGCATGTCATCATTCCGGGGCTCCAGGAGGTGAGAGTAAGGTTGAGTGAATCAAAATTGAGGTATTGATTGCCTACTCTGCCGGCTGATTTAGCAACTGGTATGCCAGCGTTTGCCTCGGTTGGTACGCTCACCGGGAAAGGTTGCATTTTTTGATCTGGTTCCACACGCTGGTTCGGGAGATACCCAGCAGGCGGGCGGCTTGGGAGCGGTTGCTATTGGCCCGTTTCAGGGCCGCGATCAGCCGTCACCTCTGCCCCGGGTCATGTAGAAATAGATCAGTCCGGCCACCAGCATGGAGGGAATCGATCCGCCGACCGGATAATTCATCAGCGCGATCGTCTCGAAGGTCACGAATCCAGCCGCCCAGGCCACCGCGGCGATGATATTGACGCCTTTATAGTACCAGTACGGCCCGCCGACGGTGTCGATGGCCTCGATCTCCAATCGGCCTTTGCGCAGCAGGAAATAGTCGGTGAGCACAACGCCGAACAGCGGCATGAACATGGCGCCGATGAAGAGCAGGAAGTTTTCATACTGCTCCATGGGAAAGACCAGGGCAACCACGATGGACAGGATCCCGGCCACCCACATGACCGTGTTGGCCTTGATCTTCTGGGAAATGTTCATCATGGAGCAGGTGGCGGAATAGATATCCGGAAAATCGGAGGTAATCGTGGAAAAAACCACCATGACCAGTGCCGGCACCGCGAACCCGATTTTTCCCATGGTCTGAAGGATCAGTGCGCCCGGATCCGTCTCGCCGGTGACCAGGGTGGCCATCAACCCCAGCAGGTACATCCAGGAAGACACGATAAAATAGCCTGTCCAGGTGTTCCAGAACGCCGGCCCGCTCTTCTTGGCAAAGCGCGCGTAGTCCGCCACCAGCGGCATCCAGGATATGGGCATGGCGATCACCAGGTCGAGGCCGATCATAAACGGCATCTGGCCGGTGCCGGCTGCCGTCACACCGCTGCCGAACTCACCGAAGGCGACCCCGCTCATCAGGACGATCACCAGCAAGAGGGCGATCACCGCTGTCGTCTGCAGAATTTTCCAGATCGATCTGCCGGTTCCAAGGGCCCACAGCAAGGTCCCTATACCGATCAGCACGATCCAGAACTGGCTGGAAGCCAGGATCCCTCCGAAAGGCGCTCCCAGCATGGCACCGGCGCGGCCGCCGATGATCAGCATGATGGAGGCCCAGCCGATCAGCTGGATGATGTTCAGGATCGCCGGCAGGTTGGAGCCGCGGATGCCGAAGGCCGGCCGAACCGAGACCATGGAAGTGATGCCGTACTGCGAGCCGATGACGCCCCCCAGGGCCATCAAGGTGTTGCCGATCAGGTGGCCCAGGACGATGGCGAAAAAGCCGGCCCAAAATCCCATGGGTGCCAGAAATCCGCCGGCCCAGATTTCGGCCAGGGAAATCGCCACTCCCGCCCACAGGAGAAAATAATCGATGCCGTTCAGATTTCTTTCCGATGCACCAATCGGCTTAATATCCATTATGGTTTCCAATCATTAAAGACACCGCTGGTTGAAAATCAGGACTGCGGCAGGAAAAAAAGTGAATAATTTTGTGCCGGCTTTTATTGGAAATAGAAGGTAGGCCCGCTGATCCTTATCTGGCTCCGAATCGGAGGGTGCAGCGCCATCGGCGGGACAAAAGACCAAAAAAGAGGGTCAGCACGATCTTGCCGAGTCGCTAAATTCGCCAGAGCCTTCAGTCGGACGGTTGAAAAGATCCAACGGTTTGTCCCCCCTCACAGGGTTGTCAATCTGCGGGCGAGCCGATCGGTCTAATACTTCTTAATCAGATCCCTGATAAAAGGCAGCAGCCGGTCCCGCATGTCGGGCCGGTCCAATGAAAACGACAGGTTGGCCATCTGAAAGCCGGCCTTGTTGCCGCAATCGAAACGGGTGCCCTGGTAGCGGTAACCGAAAATATCCTGGGTCTTGAGCAACCGGGCCATGGCATCGGTGATCTGGATTTCACCGCCGGCGCCCTTTTCTTTGCCCTGGAGGATGCTGAAAATTTCCGGAGTCAGGATATATCGGCCGATGATGGCCAGGTTCGAGGGCGCTTCTTCCGGTTTCGGTTTTTCCACCAGACCACGAATCTTCGTAATGCCGTTGACCAGCGGGTCTGCATCCAGGATGCCGTACTTGCTGGTCTCTTGAGGGTCCACTTCGACGACCGAAACAATCGAGGACTGCAGCTCGTCAAATGTTTCCATCATCTGTTTCAGCACCGGTTTTTCCGCTTTGATCAGGTCGTCGGCCAGCAGAACCGCAAAGGGTTCGTTGCCCACGATGTTCCGGGCGCACCAGATGGCATGCCCCAGCCCCAGCGGCTCGTTCTGGCGCGTGTAGATAATGGAGCCGGATTCGGGGATCAACGAGTGAACCATTTTCAGCTGGGAGTCCTTGCCCCGGGCCATGAGCATGTGCTCCAGTTCGCAGGAGTGGTCGAAATGGTTCTCGATGGCGTTTTTCCCGGCACCGGTGACGAAAATGATCTCCCTGATGCCCGAGGCATATGCCTCTTCCACGGCATACTGGATCAATGGTTTGTCCACGATGGGAAGCATCTCTTTAGCCATGGCCTTGGTGGCCGGCAGAAATCGGGTACCCAGACCGGCGACGGGGAAAACGGCTTTTCTGACTTTCATGAAACCTCCGCGGTTGAAATATTAATAACCGTTTGGTTTTTGGTGCAACAGAAAGGATCCTTCAACGCGATGACCTAACCCGTCAGACGTTCTCCACCCAGCCCGACGGGCCTTCGATGCTGCCGTACTGGATAGCCTGGATGGACTGGAAAAACTTGTGGGCCAGGGGGCCGACCCGGCCGTCGCCGATGGTGATGACCGTATCTTCGTATTTGAGCTCGCCCACCGGTGAGATAACGGCGGCCGTGCCGGATCCGAAGATCTCCTTCAATTGGCCCGACGCGTGGGCGTCGATCACTTCGTCGATGCTGATTTTTCTTTCGGTCACCGTCATCCCCCAGGACCGTCCCAGTTCGAGCACCGAATCGCGGGTGATACCGGGCAGGATGCTGCCGGAGAGCATGGGCGTGACCAGTTCGTCGCCGATGACGAAAAAGATGTTCATGGCTCCGACCTCTTCCACATACTTCTGCTCCACGCCGTCCAGCCACAACACCTGGGTGTAGCCGGCCTTGTGGGCCTTGTCGCCGGCAAGCAGGCTGGCCGCATAGTTGCCCAGGGTCTTGGTGTCGCCCACGCCGCCGCGCACCGCGCGCACATGCTCCTTGGTGACCATGATCTTTACCGGGTTGAACCCTTCGGCGTAGTAGGCCCCCACCGGGCTGAGGATAATGAAGAACCGGTAGGTAAAAGAAGCCCGCACGCCCAGGAAGGGGTCGGTGGCGATGATGGTCGGCCGGATGTAGAGCGAGGTTCCCGGCGCGCTGGGTATCCAGTCCTTTTCGACGGTGAGCAGTTGCTTGAGGGCATCTAAAGCAAAGGCTTCGTCGATTTCGGGTATGCAGAGCTTGCGGTTGGACGCGTTGAGGCGCTTAAAGTTCTCCCGGGGGCGAAACAGTTGAACACCGCCTTGTTGGTTGCGGTAGGCTTTCATGCCTTCGAAGACCCCCTGGCCATAGTGGAGGACCATGGTGGACGGTTCCATCACCAGGGGTGCGTAAGGCTCGATACGCGGATGGTACCATCCTTTTTCCACGCTGTAGTCCATGTTGAACATGTGATCGGTGAAAATCGTACCGAACCCCAGCTTGTTTTCATCCGGTTTGGCTTTCAGTCGTTCGGCGTTGGTGATGGTCACTTGCATGATGGGTCCTCCTCGGGGATAAGACGGTCTCGGTCCGGCGTCCGGATCAAGAAAACTAAAATAAAATGAAACAGTTCAGGAAAAACAGACAGACAGGCTGACCGGTTATAGGTACACCTATTTTACACGTGAATCAAGCCAATCAATAAATCGAGCGGGTGGTGCCGGCATCGAAAAGATGAAGATGATTCAGGTTCATGCCCATGCGCAACTGCTGGCCGGGGTGAAAGATCCGGCGACCTTCGCTTTTGACGATAAAGGTGATGCCTTTGAAATTCATGTGCATGTGGGTTTCTCCGCCGAGTGGCTCGACCACCTCCACCGAGCCGTCCAGCTTCCATTCGTCGGGATAGTCGCCGTTGCCGTTGTCCACGGTAAAATCCTCGGTTCGCAGGCCCATGATCACATCCGTCTCTTCCCGGACGTTCATGTCCGCCTTGGTGGGGATGGGCACCCTAAGCTCGTCGTTCAGGCGGATCATCAGGGCCCCGTCGACCTTGACGATGCGGGCGGGAACCAGGTTCATGGGCGGGCTGCCGATAAAGCCCGCGACGAAGGTGTTGGCCGGGTTCTGGAACAGCTCAATCGGCTGACCCACCTGTTCGATGTTCCCGTTTCTCATTACCACGATGCGGTCGGCCAGGGTCATGGCTTCCACCTGATCGTGGGTGACGTAGATGGCCGTGGACTGGACCTTCTGGTGCAACCGTTTGATTTCGACACGCATCTGGGTCCGCAGCTTGGCGTCCAGGTTGGACAGGGGCTCGTCGAAGAGAAATACCGACGGTTTGCGCACGATGGCACGCCCCATGGCCACCCGCTGTCGCTGCCCGCCGGAGAGCTCGTGGGGTTTGCGGTGCAGCAGCGCTTCCAGACCCAGGATGGCGGCCGCTTCGTTGACCCGTTCGAGAATCTCCGCCTTGGGGGTTTTGCTCAGCTTCAACCCGAAGCTCATGTTGCCGAAGACGTTCATGTGCGGATAAAGGGCGTAGTTCTGGAACACCATGGCCACGTCCCGGTCCTTGGGGGCGATCTCATTGACGATGCGGTCACCGATGCTGACGGTGCCGGAGGTGATTTTCTCCAGCCCGGCCACCATGCGCAGTACCGTGGATTTGCCGCATCCCGAGGGACCGACCAGGACCACGAACTCCTTGTCCTCGATGTCCAGGCTGATGCCGTGAACCACTTCAGTTTTGCCGAATTTTTTGACGATGTCCCTGATAATGACCTGTGCCATGGAATCCCTATTCTGAATGGTAAGTTGGGTAGGAGAAAATGACCACGCTTTTCCGGTTCAAGTCAAGCACTCTTTAAGCGCCAGCCATGTTTTTCACAAACCGATTGGGTGCCGCCGTTCAATTCGCAGCGCCCTTCCAATAAATGCTTGACTCATGAGAGCTTACCCATTACTCTTGTTTCATCTCGGGAGGAGATATATACTTTCCTATCTATTTCAAACCGTTACATAAAACTGGGAGGAGCGTGCAGCCATGATGAAAAAACTCATGATGTTGATGGTACTGGTGATCCTGGCGGTGTTTGCCGCCGATCAGGTTTTTGCAAAACCCATTGAAATCCACTGGTGGCACGCCATGCGGGGCGCCCGGGGCGAAACCCTGAAAAAGATCGTGGATGCCTTCAATGCATCCCAGAGCGATTACGTGGTGGTGGAGACCAACAAGGGCAATTACGACGAGACGGTCAATGCCGGTGTGGCGGCCTACCGGGCCAAAAAGCACCCCCACATCCTGCAGTCCTTCGAAGTGGGCACGCTCACCATGATGCTCTCAGGAGCCATTTATCCAGTCTACCAACTCATGGCCGACCAGGGCTATAAAATCGACTGGTCCAGTTACCTGCAGCCGGTGCTTTCCTATTACGTGGACGAAAACGAGAACCTGCTTTCCATGCCGTTCAACTCGTCCACCCCGGTCATGTATTACAACGTGGACCTGTTCAAAAAGGCGGGCATTGACCTGCCTTCCAAGACCGAGCCGCTGACCTGGGACCAGATGGGCGACATCACGGCCAAGCTGGTGGCCTCAGGTGTGAAAAAAGGTATGGTCACCTCCTGGCAGTCCTGGACCCAGGTGGAGAACTACAGCGCCATCCACGACCTGGCCTTTGCCTCCAAGGCCAACGGCTACGAGGGACTGGACTGCGAGCTGCAGATCAACAATGCCCAGGTGGTCAACCACCTCGCGCGGCTTAAATCCTGGATGGCGGACAACCGTTTTTCCTACGAAGGCCAGAAATACCAGGGACCGCAGGCCGCTTTTGTCGGCGGGGATGCCGCCATCTTGATGGAATCCATCAGCGGCATCGGCAATGTCAAGAAAAATGCCCAGTTTGCCTGGGACCTGGCCCCGCTGCCCGTGGAAGCCAGCATGAAGGAGCCCCAAAACAGCATCATCGGTGGTGCCTCCCTATGGGTCATGAAGGGTCATCCCAAGAAAGAGTACAAGGGCGTGGCCGCCTTCATGGATTTTCTGGCCCAGAACGACATGCAGGAGCTGTGGCACATGGAAACCGGCTACTTCCCCATCACCATCACGGCCTATGAGTCCCTGAAGAAAAAAGGCTATTTTAACGAAAATCCATACCAGGAGGTGGGCATCAACCAGATGACCCGCCGCAAGCCCACCAAGAACTCCCGGGGGCTCCGCCTGGGCTATTTCGTCCAGATCCGCAATATCATCAACGAAGAGATGGAGCTGCTCTGGAACGGTTCCAAGAGCCCGCAGCAAGCCATGGACGACGCGGTATCCCGCAGCAACGAGAAGCTGCGCGAGTTCGAAAAAACCTACAAGTAGACATTGCCAAAAAACAACGCTATACTCCTTGCGGTGCACCGGCCGATGCGCGAACCTCCGCTCCGGTGCGCCGCAAGACGTTTTGACCCGAGTGGCCATGACAGCCATGGCATCAGCGAACCAAGCTCGAGCCCTCACACCGGAATCGAACACCGGAAACCATGATCAAACGATCCCATTTCACTTCGCGGACCCTGGCCTACCTGCTGATTACCCCGCAGATCCTGGTCACCCTGACTTTTTTTTACTGGCCGGCCGCCCAGGGCCTGCTCCAGTCGGTCATGCTCAGCGACCCTTTCGGCCAGCGCAGCCGCTTCGTCTGGTTCGACAACTTCATCACCATCTTTACCGATCCGCTGTACCTCAAATCCATCGGCATTACCCTCGGTTTCAGCCTGGCGACCGCCGCTACCAGCATTGTTTTCGGCCTGTTCATCGCCTCGCTGGCCAACCGGGCCCTGCGGGCCAAGGCCCTGATCCGCACCATGCTGATCTGGCCTTACGCGGTGGCGCCGGCTATTTCAGGCATCCTCTGGCTTTTCCTGCTGCATCCCTCTTTTGGTGTGCTGGCGTATTTTCTTCAAAATAAGATGGGCATCGACTGGAACCCGGTGCTCAGCGGCACCGACGCCTTCATCATGGTGGTCCTGGCCAGCGCCTGGAAAGAGGTGAGCTACAACTTCGTTTTCTTCATGGCCGGACTCCAGGCCGTTCCCCACTCACTCATCGAAGCGGCGGCCATGGACGGGGCCGGGCCATTTCGGCGTTTCTGGACGATCACGTTCCCCCTGCTTTCGCCCACGTTCTTTTTTCTGATGGTAATGAATGTGATCTACGCTTTTTTTGAAACCTTCGGGGTGATCCATACGGTCACCCAGGGGGGGCCCGGAGGGGCGACCAACACCCTGGTATACAAAGTTTACCAGGACGGTTTTATCGGCTTGAACTTAGGGTCCTCCGCGGCTCAGTCCGTGGTGCTCATGATCCTGATCATCACGATTACGGTGCTCCAGTTCCGTTTCGTGGAGCGCAAGGTCCACTATACGGTGTAATGGATTTAAATGGTTGAACGAACCCCCATACTCGACGCCCTGACCTACGCATTTTTGATGCTCGGCATCTGCATCGTGGGTTTTCCGATTTTCTATACCCTGGTGGCGGCGTCGCTGCCCTTAGAAGAGGTTGCCAAGGTGCCCATGCCCCTTACCCCCGGCGACCAGTTCTGGGTGAACGTCAACACGGCCTGGGAAACGGGGAACCTGGGGCGCCAGCTGATGAACTCGTTTATCATGGCATCGGGCATCACCATCGGCAAGATCGTCGTTTCCATGCTGGGCGCCTTTTCGATTGTCTACTTCGACTACCGCTTCCGAAAGGTGGCCTTTGCCACGGTCTTTTGCACCCTGATGCTGCCGGTGGAAGTTCGCATCCTGCCCACCTACGAGATTGCGGCCAACATTTTCGGCCCGCTGCAGTGGCTCATCGACACCTTGCACCTCAACAGCCTGATTCAGTGGTGGGTGGGCAACGATTTCGAAATTGCCCTGGAATGGAGCCTGCTGGACAGCTACACGGGCCTGATTCTTCCCCTGGTGGCCTCGGCCACCTGCACCTTCCTGTTCCGGCAGTTTTTTTTGACCGTCCCCGAAGAGCTGTGCGAGGCGGCCAAGCTGGACGGCGCTTCGGCCATGATGTTTTTCCGCAAGATCCTGCTGCCCCTTTCAGTAACGAACATTGCCGCCCTGGTGGTCATCGAGTTCGTCTACGGCTGGAACCAGTACCTCTGGCCGCTGTTGATCACCACCAATCCGGATATGACCACGGCGGTCATCGGCCTTCAGCACCTGATTCCCCAGGTGGACGACGTGCCCTACTGGAACGTCGCCATGGCCGGCTCGCTGCTGGTGATGATGCCGCCCATCCTGGTTGTACTGATGATGCAGCGCTGGTTTGTCAAGGGATTGGTCGAACGGGAAAAGTAGCAGCTATTAAGGGATAGGGAATGCTGGAATTAATGAATTGAAGGCATTCCATGTGGTCGAAATCCCCGGATCCCCCAATTCGAAGGCCCTCAATTCATTGATCGGGTTACCAACCATTCCACCGGTCCGCGCAGGCTTACCGGTTCCGGATACGCGTTGAGATAACCGACGCGCAAGACAAACTGTAGAAAAAAGCCGCTGTCATGAAACCCCGCGATCTGTTCGATGCCGCTATTTTCCTCCAGAAAATCGTGGGGCTGAACAAATTGGCGCACGAACCACCCCTTTAGGCCCCGTATCTCCATGCCTTCGGTGGACAGACCATCCCAATGTCGTTCGGCTTCAATGATCCAATTGTCGGGACTTTCAATTCGAACCCGCCAAGGTTGGCTGTTATGCCCGCTGGGAGCCAGGCCGGCGAGATGGAGGATGGTCAACGCCGTGTTGTCCAGATTGGCTGTCGGTCCGTTGGTCTCTTGAAAATCGGTGAAATCGTTACGCGTCCACCCCGCGCAGCCATTAAACATGGCGCCGCTGCCTAAAGCAACACCGGCCGGCAGGGTCCTTTTGATAAATGTTCGGCGATTGAGTATCCGTATCTTTCCTCATCGATCCAGAAGAATCTTCACCATTTCGGCAAACCCGATTCCGCCCTCGTATCGGGTCACCCAGGTCGGCGGCGCTTCCAGCTGGGCTTCGAAGGCGCGTACATTCGCGACCCCCACCGAGTGAGGGAAATAGCCGAACATGGGTGCATCGTTGGGCGAGTCGCCACAGAAAATCACCTGGTCCCGCACGGCATCCAAGTCCTTCTTAAAGACCTCCTTGAAAAATAAGCGGGACATGGACAGCTTGTCGTAATCGCCGAACCATCCATTGACATGGATGGAGCTGATTTTGGCGGTGGCCCCGGCGTTCTGGAAAATCGCCTGAATGGCCTGTACCGATGGCATGGGCAGAGGTGGCACGTCTTCGCAGAAATCGATGGCCAGATCCGCCTCTCGATAAGCCTGGTCGGCAGCCACGGCACAGCCGGGAACGCCGGTCAGCACCTTCTCCCGGATGGCGTCGAGCCTGGCCCGATCAACGCGTCTCTCTTCCTTTGACTTCCAGTAGCGTCGAGTCATCTTTTTTTCGCGGCTATCGTAGCGAAAATAGAAGGCGCCGTTTTCTCCAACCAGCCCGTCAACCGGCCACATCCGGGCGATGTGGTCGCACCAGCCGGCCGGGCGCCCCGTGATGGGGACCACCCGGATGCCGGACCGCTGAAGGTCCTCCAGGGCGGCGAATACCACGGACGGCAGCCGGCCTTTTACGGTGAGGGTGTCGTCAATGTCGGTGAGCAAGTAGCGGATGCCGCTCTTGTCAACCCGTCGAAACGTGTCGATCGGTTTCATCGAAGCCCTTCTTTTCAAGTTTGTCCCAGATGGTATCTTACGCCTTGAACCGGTTCTGGTGATATAAACGGGAAGGGGCACACTGTCAAACGAAGGGATAAAGTCGGCGAGAAAATGAAAGGCACCAATGAAAGCAGGGCCGAAATTGGCCCTGCTGGTAATTCGGTCAGGCTAAATCGGGTCACTTCAGGTTTTAAATTTGCGAACCATGGTATTCAGTTTTTCGGCTAACCCGGCCAGTTCTTCAGCACTCAAGTTGACCTGGGAGCTGCTGTTCGACATTTCGTCGGCAGACTGGGTGACCTCCATAATCTCCTTGGCAATGAGGGTGACGGCACTGTTGCTTTGCGCCACGTTTTCATTGACATCGTTGATCCCCTGGGAGGCCTGGGCCACGTTTCCTGCGATCTCTTTTGTCGTTACCGACTGTTCTTCAACGGCTGTGGCGATAACACCCACAATTTCATTGACCTGGTTGACGACCTTGGTGATATGACCGATTTGAAACACGGTCCCATCCGTGGAGGTCTGAATGCTCTCCACGCGTTGCTTGATCTCGCCGGTGGCGGCCGCCGTCTGTTTGGCCAGCTCCTTGATCTCGTTGGCCACAACGGCAAATCCTTTTCCTGCATCTCCTGCACGGGCCGCTTCGATGGTAGCGTTGAGCGCCAGAAGATTGACCTGTTCCGAGATGTCGGTGATGGCCTCGACCACCTTGCCGATCTCCTGTGCAGCCTGTCCCAGGTCACCGACCTGGCTGGAGGCTTTTTCCGCCTGCGTCACCGCATCATTGGTAATCGTATGGGCTTTTTCGGTGTTGCCGGCAATTTCGTTGATGGTTGCGGTCATCTCTTCTGCAGCAGACGCCACGAGCTGCACATTGGTTGATGCCTGTTCCATGGCCGCTGCAACCGAATTCATGTTCACGCTCATCTCTTCGGATGAGGTCGACACGGTCCGGGCCTTGAGGGTTGTCTGTTCGGCACCTGCCGACATCTGGCCCGAGATGGCCGAGAGATTGCGCGACGAGTCTGTTAATTGATCGGCATTGCCGGCAACGTCCTTGATGATGACCTGGACTTTTTCAATAAACACGTTAAACCATTTGCTCAGTTCGCCGACTTCATCGCGGCTCTTCACGTCAAGGCGTTTGGTCAGGTCGCCTTCACCTTCCGCCGCATCTTTGAGTCCGGCAACCACATTGTTGATCGGCTTGGCCACGGTGTTGGCAATCAGAAAAATGATCACCGCCGCCACCAGTACGACCACCGTAACCATGATCAGATTGACTCTTCCCAGATGGCCGACCGATGCGAAGATCTCCTTGCTCATTGCTGAAACGGCAATGGTCCATCCCATCTGCTCGAAGGTCTTTAAAGCAACAATCTTTGAGTCTCCCTTATGCTCGTATTCAAGCAATCCCTGCTTCATGGCCATCATTTTCGGACCGAAGTCGAGGTCGTTGAGGTTCATCTTGAGAATGTTGGCTTTGTCGGGATGGGCGATGATCAGACCATCTTTGTTGAAGATAAAGGCGTAGCCGGTTTGACCGACTTTGATGGTGTCGACGAACTTGGCGCTGAAAGCGGACATGTTCACCACGGAGAAAAGAACCCCGGTGACGGCATCCTTGTCTTTGACCGGAGCGGAGATCACGAACACGGGACTGCCGCTCTGCTTGCTTTTGATAACCTGGGAGACATGGGTCTTGCCCTGCATGGATTCCTGAAAGTAGGTGCGGTCGTCGATTTTTATTTTGCCGATAATCTCTTCGTCGGCCGCGGCAACGATCTCGCCGTTGGCATCGGCGAGCCCAATGCTTTCGTAGTATTGGTAGTCCTCTTTCATGCCGGCGAGTTGCGCGCTGGCGGATTTTCGGGCGGCTTTGCCGACAAAGGAATCTTTCAGGGCTGTGCTGAAAACGCTTTGCACCCCCCAGTTGGCGACATCGAGGGTACGGTCCCTGACCCAGGCCTGCATGATGACCTCGGTCGAGTCCGCAAGCTGACTGATCTGGCCGGTCAAGGCTGTTTTAAGGGAATTCTTGGATAGGGTGTAAGATATAATCGATGATCCGCCCATGCCGAGAAGGACCAGGATGACCATGGGCACAAGAAATTTGTTTCTGATGTTAAATCGCATGGGTAGAATCCTTTTCTTACCGAAATTCGCAGGTCCTTTCGGCGCTGGTTGACAACATTGCGGATCAGACAGCCGATAGGACCTGTCGATCCGGCGCTTTCCCCGAAACAGACCGAGGAAAGCGCCGGTTAACGTGGGCGAAGATGGTTGTTACATCAGGTTATTCAATTACCTGATCGGCCGATTGAATGATCTCGAAGGGAAGTTCCGCACCTAACGCCTTGGCAATTCTTGCATTGACGAACAGCTTGCCCTGGGTATTCTTGGTAACCGGGATATCGGCGGGGGAAGTTCCGCCTAATATTTTTAGGGCGGCGTCAGCTGACCAGGCCCCCTGTTCCTCGGCCAATTTGGCGTAGGATATCAATGCATAGGGAGCCATGAAGTCATAGGTCGATCCGGAGGGAATTTTGGAGCCGCCTTCGACCAAGGCTTTCATGTCAGCGGCCTGATCCTTGTAAAGCCCGCCGTCACTGTCCAGCACGAGCATATCCACCGTGCCCTGAAGTTCGGCAAAACCTTTTTTCCAGTCGTCAAAATCCTTGGCAAAATACTCGGTAAGCGTCATCCCAAAAACCGTCTTGAGATTTTGGGCCTCTTTTCTGGCGGTAGCTAATTCAGGGGCAAGAAAGCCGATCTTGTTGCCTTTGGCAAACGGCTGCAATTGTTCGATCAGTTGGGGAAGCGGGGTGACTTCGACCATTCCGGTCACATTTTTATACGGGAAGCCATACACCTTTTCATCCCAGTTGACGCCACAGAACACGAACGGCAGACTGGCATCCTTAAAGTAGGGTTCGATCAGATATTTGGAGGCATTGTCATCCGCGGCGATGACCACATCGGGTTTGAATGCGTCGATTTCCGCCTTGGCCTTGAGCGCGGCGCTTTTCTTGAATTCTTCGTCGGTATTGCGTTTGGTGTCCATCCGGAAGATCTTCAGTTCGACACCGGAGCCGTCGAGGGTGGTTTTGATGCCGTTGGTGATACCATCGCTCCAGGCATAGCCTTCATGGTAGGAGTCGATGAAAAGCACTTTTTTCCCGGCCACGCCGGCGGCAAAAGCGGGTGTGCAAATCGAAAGGACAAAAGCCAAACTCATTACGGTTACTAACATCTTTCGCATGATCATAAATTCCTTTGCTGAAGTTGATTGTGGTGAAATCCAACTATGGCGTTGATGGGTATTGCCTGAATGATTGGATGCTTTCGGCGGCTGGAGGAATTTCTTTAGAAAAAATTGTTTCTGGATTCCCGGCTTGGTCTGAGCAATATTTTCGAGTTTCCAGTGCCGCCACCTTCCCATTTGCGGTAGGATGATTTCCAGCTTCTGGCTGCTGACGTGGATTTTCAATAAAACTTGCTGTTTTCTCAGAACTTGGTTAGGACATTTACCGGCGTTATCGGAAAAGGGGCCAAAACTTCAACGTGAAGTAACCGTTCGCATGCAAGCATGATGAAAAAAGACCTGCCACAACCATTGTTCATCGCCCACCGTGGGCTCAGCGCCCGCTATCCGGAGAACACCCTTGCCGCCTTCAAGGGTGCCATCGACGCCGGCGCCCACATGATCGAGCTGGATGTCTGCCTGTCGAAGGATCGACAGCTGGTGGTGATCCATGACGAAACCGTGGACCGGACCACCGACGGAACCGGTGCGGTCAAGGCGCTTAGCCTGGATCAGCTGAGCCGGTTGGACGCCGGCAGCTGGTTCGACCCGCGGTTCAAGACCGAGCGGCTGCCCACCCTGGCCCAGGTGCTGGATGCGGTAAAAGGACGCCTGATGGTGAACATCGAGATCAAGCCGGAAGCCTTCGAAGCGGATGGGCCGGCAGATGCCGTGGAGCGGCAGGTGCTGGACCTGGTGCGTGAGAAAAATATGCTCGATGAGGTTCTGGTGTCCAGCTTCGAATGGCTGATGCTCGAAAATCTCCGCAAACTCGATCCGGGAATCGCTTTGGGCCTGCTTTCCGACGTTGCCGCGGATGAGAGCCTGCGCCACTGGTACCGGCGGATCAAGGGGTTTTCCTGGCACCCGGACTTCAGGGTGCTGACCCAACAGCAGGTGGACAGCCTCCACGATCTGGGTGCGCGCGTGTTCCCCTATGCGGTGGATGGAAAAATCGACACACGTGGGATGCTGGCCATGGGGGTGGACGGGTTGATCGTCGACGACCCCCGGCAGATGACCGCGCGGCAGCCCTGATCCGCAAAAGCCGGGCGCTCATCGCCAGCGTCTGATTGCCAATAAACTCAATAATTGCCGGGGTGGCAAAGGAAAAGACCATGGCACCACCCGTGCTTTTAGACGTTGACCACCAGATCGCGGTGATCACGCTCAACCGTCCCGAGCGGCGTAACGCCATCAACCAGCAACTGCTCATCCGTCTTTACGACGCGCTGGATGCGGTAACCGTCCGAGATGATGTCCGCGTGATCATCATCACCGGCAACGGACCCTCGTTTTGCGCCGGCCTGGACCTGGGTGCCATCGGAAGAGAGAATCTTTTCGACCCCCGGGGAGACGGCAGCGACCTGCCGGATTTGATGCGTGCCTGCAACAAGCCCATCATCGCTGCGGTCAACGGGCACGCCATTACCGGTGGCTTCGAGCTGGCCCTGAATTGCGATTTTATCATCGCTGCCGAAAACGCGCAGTTCTCGGACACCCACGCCCGGGTGGGCATCCATCCGGGCTGGGGAATGACCCAGCTGCTTCAGCAGACCGTAGGCCAGCGCCGGGCCAAACAGATCTCTTTTGCCTGCCAGCCCATATACGCCCACACGGCGCTGGCCTGGGGGCTGGTGAACGAGGTGCTTCCCCGGGAGCATCTGCTGGACCGCGCGAAAACCATTGCGGCCCAGATCGTCAAGGCCGATCCTCAGCTTCTGGGCGTCATTAAAACGCTGATCGAGAACCGCAATCGCAGTCCGCTGGAGCAGGCCTTCGCTAAAGAGAGAAGCGGCTTCAAGCAGTTTCTCCGGAAGCAGATCAACAAATTAAAGTCCTGTTAAGCCCGTTTCAAAAGCGAAGCCCAACGGCGATACCGGCAGAAAGTGGGTGTTTTGAAATTGGCTTTCGGGAAAGGAATCTCGTCATGGGACGCTACCTGTTGCTGGACATCGGTGCCGGAACCCTGGACATGCTCTGTTATGACACCGACCATGACCTTCACTACAAAGCGGTGGTCCGATCGCCGGTGCGGGTGTTGGCTGACGAGGTCCGGCAGACCCGCGGCAATTTAGTGGTCACCGGCTGTGAGATGGGCGGGGGCCCGGTCTCCCAGGCCCTGATCGATCGGGTAAAAACGGCCGACGTGCACATGTCGGAACCGGCCGCCGCCACCATCCACCACGACATGCAACGGGTGGCGTCGCATGGCATCCGCGTGGTGGACGCGGCAGAAGCGGAGGCGTTGACGCACGATCCCCGATTTCACCACATCCGTACGGGGGACCTTCAGCCTGATCGCCTGCAGCGCCTCGTCCGGGGCATCGGCGTCCCCTTCGCGTTCGATGCCGTGGCCATCTGCGCCCAGGATCATGGGGCGGCGCCGCCCGGGGTCTCTCACCTGGATTTCAGGCACCGGATGTTCACGGCGGCGCTGGCGCAGCACCCGGCTCCCGAGACCCTGCTCTACCGTGGTGATCAGGTGCCGGCGCAGATGAACCGGCTGTCGGCCATCGCCAAGGATGCCACGGCCCTGCCCACCGATCGGGTCTACGTAATGGATTCGGGGATGGCCGCCATTCTCGGTGCATCCATGGATGTGCTGGCCGTGAATCGAAACCGGCTCCTCGTGCTGGACATCGCCACCTCCCATACCGTGGGTGCGGCCTTGGAAGGGGGCATGCTGGGCGGATTTTTTGAGTATCACACCGCAGACATCACCGCTTCACGACTGGACCGGTTGCTCATGGACCTGGCCGACGGAGCGCTCTCCCACCGCCGGGTTTTAGACGAGGGCGGACACGGCGCCTACAGCCGCCGAACTATTGGCTTCGACGCCGTCGAAAGGATCCTGGCCACTGGACCCCGGCGGCGACTGGCACTGGAATCGACGCTTCCCATTGCCTTCGGCGCTCCCTGGGGCGACAACATGATGACCGGAACAGTGGGCCTGATGGAGGCGGTGAGGCGCCGGGAAGGGCTGCCGCCGATCAACTACCTGTAACGGCTTTTTTAAGGGCAGGCTGCCTTGGCGAAGCGAAAAACGATCATCATATTGCTGACCTGCCTGGTTGTGGCAGTCGTGCTTGTGGTTGGACGGCTGAACCGTGCCTGGCAGTTCAGGGCCATCGAACCGCTATTCAACGGCAGATGCACGGTGGTCTCCGGTGTGGTGGGGGTCGAGGACATCACCGTCAATCCACGAACGGGCATGGCCTATATGTCCGTGTGCAACCGCCGGGCGGCGGCCGTTGGAAAAGATTCGGCCGGAGCGATCTTCGCCTATGACCTCAACGCGCCAAATCCGGTTCCGGTGCGCCTTGACGCCGACTTGCCCGACGATTTCCAGCCCCATGGGATTTGCTTGTTCGCTTCGGAAAACGATACGCTTTCTCTGTTTGTGGTCAACCACGGCAATGGGCGGCATACCGTTGAAATCTTTGATCTGCTGGGCCTGACGCTGGTGCATCGCCAATCCGTCAGCGGCCCGCAACTGGTGAGCCCCAACGATGTGGCCGCCGTGGCTGCAGACCGGTTTTACGTGACCAATGACCACGGCAGCCGCAACCGCCTGGTAAAGACCCTGGAGGACTACCTGAACCTGAAGCGTTCCGGTGTGGTTTATTACGACGGTCAAAGGTTCAGACAGGTGGCCTCGCAGATAGGATATGCCAACGGGATCGCCTTTGACCCGCATGGACAGGCGCTTTATGTCTGCGCCACCACCGAGGGCACGCTGCGGGTTTATCGACGCGATCCGGCATCCGGTGCCCTTGCCCACGAACAGACCGTTGCTTGTGGCACCGGCGTGGACAACGTCGAACTGGATGAATCCGGTGTGCTATGGATTGGCGCTCATCCCAAACCGCTTCAATTTGTCATGCATGCCAGATCCCAGCGATACCGATCACCCAGCGAGGTGATCACGCTCACTCGCGGGCCGGCCGGCGATTATGCGTTGCAGGTGCGATACCTCGAGGACGGCTCGGTGCTTTCCGGATGCAGCGTAGGTGCGGTTTTTCGGGACCGGCTCCTGATTGGCAGCGTTTTCGAACCTTTTTTTCTGGATTGCCGGATGCAGTTGCCGGCGATTGCCCGATCCGTCCGAGGAGAGCCCCAATGACCGATGAAACACGCCAGGCAGCTATTGACGCCCACATCCAGAAGGATGCCTTTGCCCGGTTTCTGGGCGCTTCCGTAACGATCGTGGCGCCGGGGCACAGCCGGGTGGCGCTGACCGTCACCGAGCAGATGACCAATTTTCACGGAATGACCCATGGCGGCCTGGTGTTCGCCCTGGGAGACCTGGCGTTCGCCGCCGCCAGCAATTCCCGTGGGCAGGTGGCCGTTGCCCTGAATGTGAACATCTGTTTTCTCAACCCGTCCAAGGAGGGTGATCATTTGGTGGCCGAGGCCAAAGAGTGCCATTTAGGGGGCCGGACGGGACTTTACGAGATCACGGTGGTCGAGGAAGAGACCGGCACCCTCATCGCCCGCAGCCAGGACCTGGTGTATCGCAAGAAGGCCTGGTTCGTGACGCCGGATGATGCGCTATAGTCGATCAATCATCTGGGAAATGTAGACGAAAGCGACATCCCGGCTCTCCGGGGTATCGAGAAAGCGCATGATGCCCTCGGCGGTGTCCGGTCGCGGATGACCGATACCGATTGCGCTGCCGTGCTTGTGGGCGAGGTTTCTAAGGCGGTTCATCTGCCGCATGACCGATGCAACCTCCCGCCGATTGTCCAGAAAGAGGTCCCTCCTTATGGTCGACATACCCATCTGCCGGGCACAGGCGTAAGCCGTGGAATGCCAGGTAGTCACGCTGTCTACAAAAAACAGGCCGCGGTTTCTGACCGCATGCAGGGCCTGCCCCATTTTTTGGGGCTGCTGGGTGTACCTGGATCCCATGTGGTTGTTGACGCCGATCACATGGGGCAGTGTGGCAATGTTTTCGGCCACCACTTGGTGAATGCACTCCGGCCGGTCGGCCACAAAAATGGCACCGGGTCCCGGGTCCACCTCGGTGCTGAACGGTTCCATGGGTTGGTGGAGCATGATCTCGTGGCCTCGGGCATGTAGGGCAATGGCCGACTCTACGGACCAGCAAACGCGGGGCAGAACAGAAAAGGTAATGGGAATTTCCGCATCAAGAAAGCGTTCGGCGCGTTTGAGATTGAAGCCGATATCATCGATGATCAGGGCGATGCGCGGCGGGTTGGCGGCGGGGGGAAAAAGTTCTGCCGAAACCGGTGTGCCGGAACCGAACAGGCCGCCCAGGAGAAATGCGGCGCTTTTAGCCAGAAAGGTGCGTCGATCCATTCGTTATTGCGCGTTTCTCCAGCCTGCTGCCAGGTGAGCCACCTTTCTGGTGGGGATGTTTTTTTGCCTTTTCAGATCGTAGCAATCGATCTGTCGTGCTTATCCTGGCCCTCCTTATACCGTTTGTTGCGTTTTAGATCAACCTTTTACGCTATATATAGGTATTCTTGTAATTTGCATGGTTTTCTCAGGGACCGCCCTTTTTTCGGTCGAAGCGCATGCTTCCCGGCCTACCCTCCATTTCGAATGACACAGAGAGTTGCCCGGCCAGGAACGCGACTTTTTTTGCGCCATTGAGCTGTTTGAGAAAACGCTGCTCAATGAGCATGATGGCTTCTGGGCACATCATGCGGGTAGATCCGGATGGACCGAGCCGAAGGTCACCCGGGTTGTCGCCGGTTTCGACCGTCACAAAATAGCGGTTGCACCCGGCCCTACCGGCAAAGCGGCCGTTTTCATACTCCATCGAGATTTCCGGATCACCGGGCGCCGGTTCATCACAATCCCATGCGCCAAGCACCCAGACGACGCCGCCGATGGCATCCAGGGAAAACCGGTCTGTCCGGTCAGGCGTTTTTGACTCAACCAATTGGTCGGCATGCATTTGCCAGCGGCGGGTGGCTAATTCTCCCGGACAGCAAGCGGCATCCCGCGGGCCGGCTTGCAGCACATCTACGACGATCGACCCCCTTTCAATATGAACATCGCGTATCTGTACCCGGTCTCCCACCGGTACCGTGTGCGTGTTGACCAGTTCCCCGTTGTGTTTCTCAACCAGCGCCAGGTAGAGAAAGGTGCCGGATCCCCCGGATGATTCAGCGAGGAAGACCACAGCGGAATCCGCTTCATGATCGGTGATCTTTCCGATGTGGAAAAGATTGCCGACGAAATGCACCGACGGCCGTGACGCTCCGCCGGTTGCGTAGGGTGGTCCTTCCCACCGACCGTCCATCAACTTCACCGGTGACCGGCAGCCCTTGAGGCCCGAATAGGTCGCATTTCTCAGTGCCGTCAGCGACCAAGTCGTGCGCTGGATGTCCCTTGGCGGAGCCTTTCTGCATTGAAAAGAGAACAAACAGGCGACGATCAATGTTGTCAACAGGATACGTCTGAACAGCGACGATGTCTGCACGTCGACCCCTTTTATGCCCCAATCGGTGACAGCGCCTTTCGGTCAGGCCACAAATCCGCCGTTGGCGCATATATTCTGGCCGGTGATCCAACCGGCGTCCTTGACAACCAACAGGGACACGGCGCTGGCGATATCCGCCGGCGTACCGATACGCCCCAGAGCCGCGGCCCGGGCGTAGCCCTCGATCTGTTCCCGGGTTTTGCCTTTTCTGAACAGCTCCGTATCGGTAGGCCCGGGGGAGATGGCATTGACCGTGATGCCCCTGGGGCCCAGTTCTTTGGCCAATACCCGGGTTATTTGATCCACGGCGCCTTTGGTGGCGGCGTAGGGACCGTATTCGGCCATCAATACCCGGGTCACCGAGGATGACAGGTTGACGATGCGCCCGCCATCGTTCATCCGTCTGGCGGCCATCTGGCAGGCGAAGAAGACCCCTTTGACATTGGCGTCAAAAATATCGTCGAATTCCGCCTCGCTCACCGAGGCAATCGGTTTGAACAGCCGGATGCCGGCATTGTTGACGAGAATGTCCAACCCGCCAAAATGGTTTATGGTTCGGTCAAAGAGCCGTTGTATGTCGCTGACCTGTCGCATGTCCGCCCGCACCGCAACAGCCTTTCCGCCGGCCTTTTCAATATCCGATACCGTCAAGGCTGCCGCTTTTTCATCGTTGAGATAATTGACGGCCACCGATGCACCCATGGCGCCCAGCTTCGCGGCGATGGCCCTGCCGATACCCCGGGAGGCCCCGGTGACAATGGCGGTTTTTCCGTTCAGTTCGTCGGTCATGGTGGTCTCCTGTTACGATTGATGGGTGGGATGTCGTCCGGCTGATGACGATAGGGTAATCATTTATCCCCACAAGTGAAGCCTAAAAAAACCGCGACAGGGGGCGCCTTTTCCGTCGATTGTGGCGCCCATGCCAAAACCTGCATCGTGGCAGCGCAACGTGCAATCATAACGTTGCGTCGTTGGGACACCGATCGCCGGCGCCGACAATTCTCTTGCCCGATGTTTCCAAATCGTTCATACTTTCAGGCGTCCATGCCCGACACCGGAAACCATTGAATCGCAAGGATTGATTTTCGATCCCGAGCACAAACCATGAAGAAACGCCTGCCTGCAATTATATTGCTGGCCCTGATATCGATTTTTTGGCCCACGCCGTTATTGGCCAAGGAAGCGGTTATCCATGTTGCCGTTGACGTGGCCTATCCACCGTACATGTACGGAACAGCGCCTGCCAAAGGCCTTTATCCGGAGATTATCAGAACGGCGTTTTCCCTGTCCGGCATTCCTGTAGCCATCTCCGGATATCCCTGGAAGCGGGCTCTGAGCCTTGGCCGTGAGGGGAGGGTTGCCATCGGCGGGATCTATCAGAACCTGGCGCGCATGGCGGTATTCGACTATTCAGACCCGATTTACAGGGAAACGCTACGTGTCTGCGTTAGAGCCGGCCATGGGTTTTCTTATAGCGGGGTGGTTGACCTGACAGGCAAACGGATAGGCATCAACCGGGGATGGAGCTATGGTGAGGTTTTCGACAGCGCCCGCCAGGCGGGCCTGTTCGTCGCCGAGGAAGCCACGGACAACCAGGCCAACCTGAAAAAGCTCGTATTGGGTCGTGTGGATTGCATCATTATCGATGAATTGTCCCTTTCGCAGATACTATACCAGATGGGGTGGCGAGAAGAGGTGGAAACGCTCGATCTTCCCGCTGCCGTCAACAGTGTCCACCTGGTATTCGCCAAGCACACGCAACAGACCCATATCCTCGATCGCTTCAATCAAGGGTTGGTCAAAATGAAAGCAAACGGGACCTACAGCCGGATCCTCGACACGTTCATCCATGGAACCACTGCAGACTGATTCAACTCTGGATTGACCTTTCCCCGCGGCAATCCGCGGGGAAGGCTCACCGTTGAGGATGAAAACCGATTCCCCGTTCGCCGGTTATCGCGGTTCAAGCGCCACCGGCGTTGACTGCATCCTTGGCTCCCTTTTGCCGCCTTAGCGACCTCCCGGGTGCCATGCGGAACCGGATTCGCGTTCAGGCGCACCACATCGGTCAGGCACGCCGGACCTGCCCCTGGCAAGCCCTGTCTCGAGGATAAGCATGGGGCCAGCCATCAGGCGTTGGCCCGGGCCAATTCCCCTTTAGAAAAGCTTTTGGGCACACCTTCGTACGGGGTCCGCTTTTTGGATTTCAGCGTCTTGGGATCACGCATGGATTTCAGGATGTCGATGCTTTCTTTATAGCCTCTGTTGATCCGACACAATTCCAGGGCCATGCCGACCACCTGGGCGACAGCCTGGACGAAATTCACGTCATTGTGCCCAAATTCCCAGGGCTTAGCCGTATAGACCCGCAGGCATCCGATGATGCGTTCGCCGATGATGATGGGCACGGACAGTATCGATGCGATGCCCTCTTTCAAGGCGGCTTCGGGATATTGAAGCCGCGGATCGTCATTGACGTCGTAAATGGCCACCGGCTGGCCGTCTTCAATGGACGACGAGATCGAACGCATGGCGCTGACCGGCCCCTTTTCCAGGTATTCCCGGCTGAGTCCGTAGCTGCCGGCAAGCGAAAGCACCTCGCTTTTTTTGTCGAACAAAAACAGGGTGCAGCCTTTGACGTTCAGCGCGTTGGTGACCCCTTCCACCGATATCAGGACGATTTCTTCCGGGTCCCGGATCATCGAGATCGATCGGGTGATGCGGACCAGGCTTTCATAGGTGATGACGGGTTTTTCCATGGCGGCCTCCTTCGGGTAAAAGGGTTGATTCGTGCCGGCCATCGATTGCAGGCGTATCGATAAGAGAGCAACTGGGAAGGGAGTGGGCGGTTGTCACGCCACGTTGCGTGGTCGGCTCAACGGGTCAAAAGAAGCAAAGCGTCACTGAGAGAATTTGCAGGGTGCGTATGCACGGGGTGGCTTCAATCAGGTGCTGATGGTCGAATTTTCAGATGGCTGGTAGTTAAACTATCCCACAGGTTGACAGCCTTGGCAAGCGATAATTCTCATTGTTGCCTTGCCAGCGCGATTATCTTCATTTAAAAGATAGGAAGCATTCTTCTTTTTATCGCTCCGCTTCGAATGGCGGCTGATCCGGGCCTGCCGAGGCGATGACGCCGGTAAACAGCGGCCGGGGGTGTACCCGGGCACGCGATGGGAACCCGGTCGGTTTCAACGGACAAGCACCGACGGTGTCATCATGGAGAAAAAAACATGAAAGAGAAGTTGGCCGTTATTCATGACCAGGCGCTGAGGATTCTGCAAAAAGTCGGTATCAAACTGCATCATGCGGAACTTATCCAGCGGATTCGACAACCCGGGGTATCGGTCAACACCAACACCGCTTTTTTTACGCCCGATTTCATCATGGATGCCGTTGGCCGGGCACCTGCATCATTCACCCTTCATGCCCGCAACCCCCGCCATGACACGGTGGTCGGTGGCGACCACGTTAACTGCGCCCCAGGATACGGCTGTGCGACCGTATGCGCGCCTGACGGCAGGCGGCGCAATGCCGTGATGGCGGATTACGTCCGCTTGGCCCAACTGATCCACCAATGCCCGCATTTTACCATCAACGGGGGTATTCTGGCCCAGCCATCCGATGTCCCGGCAGATCAGAGCCACCTGCTGATGGTATACGCGGCCATGCTGAGTTCGGACAAGTGTCTCATGGGCGTTCCAGGCCATCGGCTGCAGATGCAGGCGCTGATGGAACTGGGCGCGGTCGCCTTCGGCGGCCAGGCGGCGTTTACCGCCAAACCGCACCTGTTGACCCTGATCAACACCATCAGCCCTCTCCAGATCGATGAAATGGCACTTGACGCCATGATCGTCGCGGCAGAACATAACCAACCGGTGATCATTTCGCCCTCCCCGGCGGCCGGCACCACCGGCCCCATCGACATGGCGGCCAACATTTCCCTGGCCACCGCCGAGGCGCTTGCCGGCATCGCCATCGTTCAGACCTTGAGGCCCGGAACGCCGGTGATTTTCGGCCTGCAATGCCTGGGCGCCGATTTGAGGAGCGGCAACATATCGATCGGTTCTCCCGCCTATACCCTCCAGTCCAAATATACCGCGGCGCTGGCCCGCATGTACCACCTGCCCAGCCGCTGCGGCGGTACGCTGACCGATGCATCTTACCTGTCGCCACAAAGCGGCTACGAAAGCATGTTGAACATGTTGGCGACATTTCAAAACGGGGTGAACGTCGTCGTCCACAGCGCCGGTACGCTGGACCGGTTTGCAGCCATTTCCTATGAAAAGCTTATCATGGACATCCAGATTATCGATATGGTGAAGTATTACTTCGATGATCTGAAGATTGACCCCAGCACACTCAACCTGGAACTAATCAGGAGCGTCGGACCGGGAGGGCAATTTCTAACGACCAGGGACACGTTGAACAAATGCCGGACGCACGCCTGGAACCCGCTTATCGGCGTGCACGGGAACACCAGCGGCGGGTCTCCGCCGGAGCTATTCTTAAATAGCCTTGCCGTCCGGCAACAGGCCATGCTGGACAGCTACACCGCTCCGCCCATGGATCGGGCGCTGCTAGCCGAACTGGATGGCATGATGGTGCGGCAGGGCGTCGACCGGGGACGGCTGTCCACGATACGCAGCCAGGCATGGGGGAATTCACCCCCCTGCAACGATTAAAACAGGAGGACGCCATGATCTACGGCAATCGGGATGCCGGCATCAACTATATCCGCACACGCAAGAATCACACCTGCTACGGCATGGGCATCGGCATCATGGTGCTGGACGATGCCTACCCCGGGTTTCCGGGGGACGTGCGCAATGCCAGCGCCTTTCCCTACCCAGTGCAGTACGAGATTGCCGAGGGTGTGGACAACCACACCCTGGTGTGGGAGGCCGACAAAACACCCTGCCGGGAGCCCATCCTGCGTGCCGCCGCCCGGCTCGAACGCATGGGCTGCCGGGCCGTTGCCGCGGAATGCGGGTATTTTGCCTATTTCCAAAAAGATGTGGCCCGGCATGTAAATATACCGGTGTTCATGTCCAGTCTGCTCCAGGTGCCCTTCATTCAACAGGTCATCGGGCCGGATCAAGCCGTGGGCATCCTCTGTGCCCAGAAACGGTTTTTGAGTGATGCCCACCTTGAAAACGTGGGTATCGACCTGAACAGCCGGTTCATCGTCGCCGGCGCCCAGGACGAATACGGCTGTCCCGAATTCGACAATCTGTGGGACCATGAGAAACGGCCGGACGTGCCGGCCATATTTTACAACAAGGCCGAATCGGATATGGTCCGGATATGTACCGAATTCAGCAAATCGAATCCACGTATCGGGGCCCTCATGCTCGAATGCACCGGCATGCAGCCCTTTGCCCGGGCCGTTCAGCGGGCGACGGACCTCCCGGTCTTCAGCTGGGGCACGCTTCTCGACTATGCGTATTCCATCGTGGTGCATCGGGACTACTACGGTCACGTCTGATGGCTTATCTTCTGTTGAGCATCCTTTTTTCCTCCTGTCTGCCGTTGCTGTTGAGGGCGTTTGCATCCTGGCGGGTCAGCCTGGTCATGGCCATTACCCTGAACTATCTGGTTTGTGTGGTTGTGGGTGCGATCTTCTCATTGGAAAGGGAGGCGTCGGAGTGGGTCCGGATTCACTCCTGGACCTTGCCGGCCGTCCTTCAGGGGGCTTTTCTGGCGGGTAATTTCTATCTGCTTGCCTTCACGGCGCAGCGTTCGGGGGTGTCCATCGCAGCACTTTCCAGCCGTCTGTCCGTGGCGATTCCCGTGGTCCTGGCGATCCCTCTCTATGGAGACCGGTTGAGTGTCATCAATGGCCTGGGGGTTTTAGGGGCACTGGTGGCGCTTGGGCTTGCCTCCGCGGTGACGACCGAACCGGCCGCCCAGCGCAGGGTGCGTTCAGCCGGGCTCCCGGTCGTCGTTTTTTTTTCATTCGGGCTGCAGTTTGCGCTGCTGAAATTTGTCCAGCATTTTTTGCTGGTCCGCAATCAGCACCACGATTACCTGGCCGCATCCTTTTTCTTCGCCCTTCTCGTCAGCCTCTGTCTGTTGATGGTCACGCATCATCCCGCCGGTTCGATCGATCGCACCCGGAGCCTGCTGGGCGGCCTCACGCTGGGAGCGTGCAACTATTGCGCACTTTTTTCGCTGACACGGGTGCTGAGTGTCGACGGCTGGCAAAGTGCGATGATCTTTCCCACCTATAGTGTCGGGGTGGTGGTGGTCAGCACCGTCGGCGCAATGGTTCTGTTTGCCGAAAGGATCTCCGGCCGGCATATGGTGGGAATTGGTATCGGTTTGGTGTCCGTTGCCATGCTAAACCTCTGACGGCTCCGTGAACCGTCCGATACCTGCATCACGTTTGACCCCCTCGTCACGGAGGCCCGCCGTCCGTCCTTTTTTTTCCTCGAGGATCTGCACGCCCGGAACTCGACCGACACCCATATAGACGGCGTTATCCGCGCTTCAGCCCGCCTGCGCCATCCTGTCGATGACCCGTCCCAGCCGCCGGATGGCGGGCGTGGCCTGGTCGGACCAGTTAGCCGCGTTCAGGCGAATGAAGTTGCCGTAGCGGTCGCCGGTGGAAAACAGATGGCCAGGCGTGATGGCGATGCCTTCATCAAGGGCGGTTCGGTAAAGCGCCAGCGCATCGATGCACTCGGGCAATTCAATCCACAGCAGATAACCGCCGGCAGGATCGGTCACGCGGATATCCGATGGAAAAAATCGGATCACCGCCCGCCTCAATTCGGCCACGCGATCCTGGTACACCCGGCGAATCCGTCGCAGGTGTTTGCGATAGCCGCCTTCTGCCATGAATTCGGCCACAGCCACCTGGGGCAGGGTGGCCGTGGCCAGGCTGGTGCTGTATTTCAGCCATGCCACCGTGGATCGATATCGCCCGGGTGCGGCCCAGCCCACCCTGAGTCCCGGTGAGAGCGTCTTTGAAAAGGAGGCGCACCACAACACCAGGCCCTGGGTATCGAATGCCTTGGCCGACAGGGGCCGCTTGGCGGAAAAGTGAATGTCGCCGAAGATATCGTTTTCAATCAAAGGGATGTCGTAAGGCGCCAGCAGGTTGACCAGGGCTTTTTTGCGCTCATCCGGAATACAGCTTCCCAGGGGGTTGTTGAAGTTGGAAATGACCAGGCAGGCCTGTACGGAATTGTTTTCCAGGGCAAAACCCAGGGCTTCCAGGCTGATGCCGTCTCTGGGGTGCGTGGGTATTTCCAGTGCTTTAAGGCCCAGATTCTCCATGTATTGGAACACGTCGAAGCAGATGGGTGACTCCACGGCAACCGTGTCGCCGGGTCGGCAGACGGCCTGCAGGCAGCTGGAGACGGCTTCGCCGCAGCCTGACGTGATGACGATTTCCTCGGCGTCCAGGGTGCAGCCGGCCACCACCGCATGCCGGACGATCTGCTGGCGAAGAGGCTTGTTGCCGGGTGGTGCCATATACAAACCGGCACGATCCCCCATGCGCCGGGCTGCGGATGCCATGATCCGGTTCAGCTGGCGGGTGGCGGTGAGTTCCTGGGCGGGGTGGGCCGCGCCCAGCTGGGTCAACTTCGGGTTGAGGGTGTCCCGCAAGACGATCATGGTAATCAGCTCGCGCATACCCACGGTGCTCGGGTCCGGTTCAGGATCGGAAAGCGCCGGTTCGAGGGGCGCACTGGGCAGCTGGCTGTTGACATAAAACCCCGATCTCGGCCGGGGAACCAACAGGCCGCGCGCCTCCAACAGGTAGTAGGCCTTGAGTATCGTGGTGATGCTGACCTTCCATTGCTGGCTCAACTTGCGCACGGACGGTGCCGCCGCCCCAGGGCCGAAGGCCCCTTCTTCGATCAGGCGGGTGAACTGGTCGGCGACCTGTTGATATTTCGGTGTTTTACCCATGGGCGGGCCTCCCCGGATGAACGATGTCACAGTTAAAATCAGTACAATTGTGTGGCTTCTTTACCAGTACAGTCACAAAATTATCATAACTGTACGCATAACAAAACATGATATTTGTGGCTGTTATTCTTTTTCATTAAACGGTATTCATGATGCCAGGGTAGCACAGGTTGCCTTGATTCAGCAGCGTTGCCGATCGCAGCGGCTGCTTGGGAAAACCGCTTTAATGATCCTGCCGGTGAAGGGCGGGGTGAGGAGGTCGCAATGAATCATCAACTTCAGGAAACCGGCAGCATGATGGGTGCTCACAGGCGCTTTTTTCTGTCTAACCTGCGCACGCCGGACACGATTGTCGATCTGGCCGTCGGGCAGGGCTGGGGGCTAAAAGGAAAACGCCGGCAGCAGACACTTTTTTGCCTTAAGGGAAGCGTCTGGGTCACCCAGGAATGTGACATCCGTGACTACGTGCTCGCGGAGGGCGATGCGTTTGTCGTCACCCTGCCGGGTCTGGTTCTGGTCCGGGCATTAGCGCCGGCACGCGTCGGCTACGCCGAAAGCATGATGCCGGAGCCGTTCAGGGGGCGTTTCAGCCAAACGGTTTTTAACTAATGCCCATTCACAAACGGCATCTTTCGGTCCAGGCCGATGTTCGCACGCTGCTGTGCACGTAGTGATGCGTCAGCGCGATTCTCGACGCAGCCGTGCTACACCTCCGGTTTCAACATCGTTGCGGCCTTGGCCTGAACCCAAATCGACCATTTTCCGATCAGCAATACGCATGCACAAAATTAACGACAATCGACTGGCCGTGCTGATGCTCCTTTCGGCTGCCCTCTTCTGGAGCACCAGCGGGATCCTCATCAAGATGGTCGCCCTTCATCCCATGGCCATTGCCGGCTGGCGAAGCCTGATTGCCGGCGGCGTGATCCTGCTGCTGTGCAGAAAAGAGATCAATGTTTCCTGGGGCATCAACCCGGTTCTCGCCGCAGCCTGCATGGGCCTGTTTTGCATCTGTTTCGTGGTCGCCACCAAGCTCACCACGGCCGCCAACGCCATCGTTCTGCAGTATGCGGCGTCAGCCTATGTAGCCATCCTTGCCCCCAGAATGCTCGGTGAGCCCACCCGGCGCCAGGACTGGTATTTTTTGTCGGTGGTCGTCGCCGGCATCGGGCTCTTTTTTTTCGATACGCTTTCCCCGCGCGGCGCCATGGGCATTCTGGTGGGCATGGTCGGGTCGGTCTTTTGGGCGGGCGCCATGATTTTTCTGCGAAAATCGCGCAATGGATCCACGGCTTGGCCCATTGCCCTGGGCAACTTCATGGCCGCCGGCCTGTGTCTGCCGTTCATGTTCCGGCAGGCACCCTCGTCGATCGACTGGCTTGGTTTGGTGGGGCTGGGCGTGATTTCGCTGGGGGCCGGCTACGCGGTTTTTGCCTATGCGATCAAACGGGTCCGGGCGCTCGAGGCGACGCTGATCCCGTCCATCGAACCGTTGATCAATCCCATGTGGGTCTTTCTGGCCACTGGTGAAGCACCGGGAATTTGGGCCGCTGCCGGTGGCGCCCTGGTGCTTGCCGCGGTGACGGTTCGCGGTCTGGTCATGGCGTACCACGGACGGATCCCTCATCGCCCGGTCAAGCCGTTGCCGCTGACCTGCCCAACGGGGTAGTGGACCATTGCTGAATCCGCTCGCTCTCCTGCGGCCGGCATCGGGATGCCCGCCATTGGTTTTCTGCGGGGGGCATGTGGCGGGATTACCGTTCGGCGAATGAAACCGGCCCGCCAGGAAGCGCCCTTTATAACCTGTGCTCAGCGCATACGAATGGTGCTTGCCGGGAGCCGTGCACCACTGCATGCCTTCCCCATCGACCCTCCTTAATCGACCCCATCATTTGTTGTTTTTTTATCAACAGTGTTGTTAAAACATAAACATATGAAACGTTGCGATATTTGTAACTTTCATTTTAGTGTATTGAAATATTTGATAAATTAATCTGGCATCCGGCTTGCTCTACCTTTTGGAAAAACAGAGATCGAAGACCGTTACACCGAAAGGAAAAAAGGAGGAAGCCATGAACGAGACCAGACGTCTGTGGATGTTGCTGGGGGTCGTCATTTTATCCACCCTGTTTGTTTTGGGTTGGTTTGGGCGCGAATTGTACCGCAAGGTGCCGCCGATCCCGCTGACGGTTAAAACCGAATCGGGCAACGTGCTGATGACACGCGATGACATTCTTCGTGGTCAGCAGGCCTGGCAGAGCTTCGGCGGTCAGCAGGTGGGATCCATCTGGGGGCACGGGGCCTACCAGGCACCGGATTGGTCGGCGGACTGGCTGCACCGCGAGGCCGTGGTCCTGCGGGATCTGCTGAGCCGAAAATATCACGGGGCCGCATTCGAGAACCTGACCCGGCCGCAGCAGGCGGAGATCAATCACCGCCTGCAGGCCGAGATGCGCACGAACACGTACCAGCCGGAATTCGGTACGGTGCGCGTATCCAACGAGCGGGCGACGGCCATGGCCCGGACCGCCGACCATTATCTGGCGCTGTTCAACGATGATCCTGAACTGGCCGGCCTTCGCGAATCCTACGCGCTGCATGAAGGCGCACTGCCCGATCCCGTTCGGCGTCAAGCCTTGACGTCCTTTTTCTTCTGGACCGCCTGGGCGGCCACGACCCAGCGACCGGGTATGGCCGTGAGTTACACCAACAACTGGCCCCACGAGCCGCTGGTAGGCAACCTGGCCACCACCGCCAGCCTGGTCTGGTCAATGGTCAGCATCGCCCTCCTGCTGGCCGGTGTGGGTGCCCTGGTGTGGTATAAGCGGTTTCACGACCGCGAGGAAGTACCGCCCACACCGGACCGGCAAGATCCCCTGGACCGCATTGCAACCACGCCGTCCATGCGGGCGACCGGCAAATACACCGTCACGGTCATTGCCCTGTTCGTTTTCCAGGTGCTGCTCGGCGGCCTGACGGCCCATTACACGGTGGAAGGCGATTCCTTTTTCGGGTTGCCCCTGGCCGGCGTCCTGCCCTATGCGGTGGTACGGACCTGGCACATCCAGCTGGCCGTCTTCTGGATCGCCACCGCTTTTCTGGCCACCGGGTTGTACCTGGCCCCGGCTGTGGGCGGGCATGAACCGCGCTTCCAGCGCCTGGGGGTCAATGTGCTCTTCGGTGCCCTGCTGCTGGTGGTGGCCGGTTCCCTGGTCGGCGAATGGCTTTCGGTTCAGCAGACCTTCAGCCTGGATGCCGGCTTCTGGTTCGGGCACCAGGGTTATGAATACGTGGATCTGGGACGCTTCTGGCAAATCCTGCTGTTCGTGGGGCTGCTGCTTTGGCTGGTGCTGATGCTGCGCGGCCTGTGGCCGGCGCTGCAGCAAAAGGGCCACCGACGTCAGCTCGTCCTGCTGTTTGCAGGTTCATCGGCGGCCATCGGCCTGTTCTACGGCGCCGGGTTCTTCTATAACGCCCGAACCCACCTGACGATCATGGAGTACTGGCGCTGGTGGGTGGTTCACCTGTGGGTGGAGGGCTTCTTCGAGGTCTTCGCCACCGCGGCCATGGCCTTCATCTTCACCCGCCTGGGACTGGTCCGCTCGATCAGTGCCACACGGGCCGTGCTCTTCTCGTCGGCCATCTACCTGTTCGGCGGCATCCCCGGGACGTTTCACCATCTGTACTTCAGCGGTACGCCGATCTCCATCATGGCCGTGGGGGCCTCCTTCAGCGCCCTGGAGGTCGTGCCCCTGGCCCTGATCGGCTACGAGGCCTGGGAGACCTATCAGAAAGTCCACGCTGTCGGCTGGATGGAAAAATACCGCTGGCCCATCCGCTTTTTCCTGGGCGTGGCCTTCTGGAACCTGGTGGGTGCCGGCGTTTTCGGATTCCTGATCAATCCGCCCATCGCCCTGTATTACATGCAGGGGCTGAACACGACACCGCTGCACGCCCACGCGGCCCTGTTCGGGGTATACGGCCTGTTGGCCCTCGGGCTTGTGCTGGTGGTGCTCAGACGCCTCTTCCCCCGGGGAGCATGGCGGGAAGCACCGCTGCGGATCGCCTTTTGGTCCATGAACGGCGGCCTGTCGCTGATGATCGTGTTGAGCCTGCTACCCATCGGCCTGATGCAGACCTGGGCCAGTATCGAACACGGGCTGTGGTACGCCCGTAGCGCCGAGTTCCTGCAGCAGCCACTCATGGAGCGTCTGCGCTGGTTGAGGACCATCGGTGACACGGTGTTCCTGGTGGGGGTGGGTGCCCTGGCCTGGTTCGTGGTCGGCCTGATCACCGGCTGGTCGTACCAAACAGACACGGACCGGCTCGATCGCAAAGACGCGCCCGCGCCCCATGGCTTAACGGCATAATTGAGCACGGCGTCCGGGCATCCAACCGGCTGATCAGTGCCCGGACCCGAACGTGTCAAAGATTGGCTCGCATAGGAACAGGCGGCGCATTATTATATATCCCGGAAGATGATGGAAGAAAATACATGAAATCCGTCCAACATACAGAAAAAAATTAGATAAAAAGGAGGTTTACATGACCATTGAACCTGATAAAATGAAAGGCACCGCATTTCATTTGGCGAACTTTGTCGATTACGCCGACGATTCCGTCGTCAGCAAAACCTTGTTGAAGAAGACAACCGGCAACCTCACCCTTTTCGCTTTCGACGCCGGCCAGGGGCTCAGCGAACACACGGCCCCTTTCGATGCGGTGGTCTATATTCTCGACGGCCAGGCCCGGATCACCATCGGCGGCAGCCCGCAGGACGTCGGAGAAGGTGAAATGCTGATCATGCCGGCCAACATTTCCCACGCGCTGCATGCGCAGAAGCGGTTTAAAATGCTGCTGGTGATGATCCGGGGTGAATAAGTGCCGCGAGTCCGCGGACAAATGGACATCGTTCAGGCATACCGGCGAGTTAAAATGCTCGCTGGACCAACCAGTAAAGACAAGGAGGGACACCATGTTTTGTTACCAGTGTGAACAGACCGCCAAAGGAACCGGCTGCACCGTCCAGGGGGTTTGCGGCAAACAGCCCGAGGTGGCCGCGCTGCAGGACCTGTTGCTTTACTCGCTCATGGGATTGTCCCAGGTGGCGGTGGCGGGTCGCCGGGCCGGTGTCTCCGACAGGGACGTCAACATCTTCACCGTCAAGGCCGCCTTCTCCACCCTGACCAATGTGGACTTCGATCCGGACCGTTTCGTGGACCTGATCAACCAGGCGGTGGACCGGCGGGAAGGTTTGAAAGCCAAGGTTCAGGCGGCCGGCGGCAATGGCGCCTGGGCGGACGGTGCCGCCGCCTTCCAGCCGAAAGCCACCCTTGAGGACCTGGTGGCCCAGGCTGAACAGGTGGGACTGAAATCCTACCCGGGCGACAACCCTGACGTGCTGTCGCTGAAGCACACCGTGTTGTTCGGCATCAAGGGGGTCAGCGCCTATGCGGACCACGCCCTGATCCTGGGGCAGGAGGACGAAAGCGTCTACGCCTTCGTTCACGAAGGACTGGCTGCCATCCAGCGCGACGACATGGGCGTGGACGAGTGGGTCGCCATGGCCCTGCGCTGCGGCGAAGCGGCCTACAAGGCCATGGAACGGCTGGATGCCGGCAATACGGAAACTTACGGCCACCCCGTGCCCACGCGGGTGCCGCTGGGCCACAAGAAAGGCAAGGCCATCCTGGTTTCCGGGCACGACCTGAAAGATCTGGAAGAGCTGCTCAGGCAAACCGAGGGTACTGGCATCAACATATACACCCACGGGGAGATGCTGGCCACCCACGGTTATCCCAAACTGAAAGCGTACCCGCATTTTTACGGCCAGTTCGGCACGGCCTGGCAAAAGCAGATCAAGGAGTTCGCCGAGTTTCCCGGGGCCATTCTGATGACCACCAACTGCATCCAGCGGCCCAAGAATGATTACAAGGCCAACCTGTTCACCAGCGGCATGGTCGGTTGGCCGGGCATTCCCCACATTGCCGACCTGAACTTCAAGCCGGTCATCGATCGTGCCCTCGAACTGCCTGGCTTCCAGGAAGACCATGTCGACCAGGAGGTCACCGTGGGCTTTGCCCGCAATGCGGTGCTCGGCGTTGCCGACAAGGTCATCGAGGCGGTCAAGGCCGGCAGTATCCGGCACTTTTTCCTGGTGGCCGGTTGCGACGGCGCCAAACCGGGGCGCAACTACTACACCGAATTCGTGGAAAAAGTTCCCCGGGACTGTGTCGTTCTGACCCTGGCCTGCGGCAAATACCGCTTTTTCGACATGGACCTGGGCGACATCGGCGGCATTCCCCGGCTGCTGGACGCCGGCCAGTGCAACGATGCCTATTCGGCCGTACAGATCGCCACGGCCCTGTCAAAGGCGTTCAATGTCGGGGTCAATGAACTGCCCCTGTCGCTGATCATCTCCTGGTATGAACAAAAAGCGGTGTGCGTGCTGCTGGCCCTGCTCCATCTGGGCATCAAGGGCATCCGCCTGGGGCCGTCGCTGCCGGCGTTCATCACGCCCAATGTGCTGGACACCCTGGTGAAGAATTTTGACATCAAGCCCATCGGCACGGCCGATGAGGACTTAAAGGCTATTTTGGGATAATTGATCTTGGATGGATCGACCTGAAAAAGGGGCTGCCCGCAATGATCGCGGCAGCCCCTTTTTACGATCCCGTCAACGGTCAACAGATGTTCCTAAAAGGGAATATCATCCTCCTTGTCATTCTGGTAGGGCTGCTGGGGGTAACCCTGATCCTGCGGATAGCCGCCACCACCGCCCGCTGCCGGTCGGGGACCACCACCGCCGCCCTCCCGGGTGCCGAGCATCTGCATGGTGCCGCGCTGGTCGATCACGATTTCCGTGGTATAACGGTCCTGCCCGTCCTGCCCCTGCCATTTGCGGGTCTGCAGTTTGCCTTCGACGTAGACCTGCCGTCCCTTGGACAGGTATTCCCCGCAGATTTCGGCCAGTTTGCCGAACACGACCACCCGGTGCCATTCGGTCTTTTCCCGCTTTTCCCCGCTGTTTTTATCTTTCCAGGATTCAGATGTCGCAATGGAAAAATTGGCTATCGGTCTGCCGTCGGCGGTATACCTGATTTCAGGATCCTGTCCCAGATTACCCACCAAGATGACTTTATTGATACCACCCGCCATAAGTTACCTTCCTTTCATTCATGGGCGCCGGAGGGCAGCCCGTTGGTTTTTTTTCATCGTTTTTTGGTCAACCACGCAACCACTTTTCCAGCCAGCGGCTTTTTGGCGTGGATGGCGGCGTGGGGGCACACCTCCAGGCAGCAGTAACAGCGGATGCACGTGTCGGTGTTAAAGCTTATCCCCCGGTCCGTGTAAGAGATGGCCTGGGCCGGACAAATCTTCCAGCATTCCCCGCACAGTTTGCAGGCCTTGTTGTCCGCCACCGGCTGTTGAATGACGAACTTGCGCATGAACCGACCCAGAAAGTCCGGACCCATGGTGATCGAGCCCAGTTCCGGGAATTGAAAGTCGTCCAGGATGTTCAGGTCCCCGTTGATATGGACACTGCCGTCATACACCCCCAGTTCCCTGGCATTGCGCTGGGTTTCCAGGTTGTCGGGATCCATGCCCACCTGAAGACAGACCACATGATCCACGGCGTGGGCATTTTTTCCGCCCATCAGCAGCCCCAATTCGCGGGGGGATCCGCTTTTGCCCGGTCCCTGGCCCTGCATGGCCAGGATGCCGTCCATGATGGTATAGGCGGGTCCGATGGCTTCGTAGATGCTTACGATCAGCCGCCCGAACATGTGCCGATCCACACCCGTGCGCATGTGCCATTCCGGCTTTTTCAGGCCCACGATGCAGCCGAAGAGGTTTTTTACCCCCAGGGTCAACATCATCTGGGTGTGGGTCTTGAGCTTGGCCAAGTTGATTACCACATCGGCTTCCATGGCATCTTTGGCAATATCGATTTTGCCGAAAGGTTCACCCACGTCCACCGCCATGGTTTTTTCAAAGGGCCTGACCGTCACGTCGAGGTCTTTGAGGATCTGCTCGTAGCCGCCCTTTTTCCACAGGGTGGAAAAACTGCCCATGGCCGGACTGTCCGATATCTGGACGCGGGCCCCTTTTTCCAAGGCGAATTCGGTGGTTGCCTTGACGATCAGCGGGTGGGTGGTCAGCGCTTTTTCGGGCGCTGCCGGGGCGAGGAAATTGGGCTTGATCAATACCCGGGTGCCGGCCCCGATGGACGGCCCTTCAGCGGATCCCAACATCTCAAAAACGATGGGCCGAAGCACCTGGTAATCGTAAGCCGCTTGTCGGATATGGACGGTGGACATGCCTGTGGTGCTCTCTGGAAAACGTCGAAATTACGTCAACAGTCGATTATTTACAAGCGTCGGGGCAGCTGATAAAGTGCGCTCATTAGCGCAACTTAGTATTGATGCACCGGTTAATCAAGTCCTTTCCCCGCCCAGGGAGCACCCCAACCGATGACGGATTCATCCACCGGTAAAGCCACAACGGATTATACTGAAGACCGCGCGTTTATCAAGCGGGTGCGCCGCCATGTTGGCGGCCGCATCCGGGAGTACTATGCGGTCACCACACCGGGCGTCGAGGACATCTGCCGGCAGGAACTGATCGGTCTGGGCCTCGACCCCAGTAGGCTGACCGTGGATGGCGGGGGAGTGGCATTTGCCGGGCGGCTGGTGGATTGCCAACGGGCCAATCTTTATTTGCGCACGGCCACACGCATCCTGATGCGCATCGGGGCGTTCAGTGCCACCAACCTGCGCCGGCTGGAGAAAAAGGCCGGCGATATTGCCTGGGATCTGTTTCTCCCGCCGGGGCTCCTGCCTGAAGTGAAGGTGAGCAGCCGCCGTTCCCGGCTCTACCACACAGAGGCCATTGCCCGGACCATTGGCGACAGCATCATACGCCGGCTGGATGGGGCTGGCGGACCGTCGTCAGCCGGTTTCCCCCAGACCCTGTTTGTGCGTGCGGTGGAAGACCGGTTTACGCTCTCCCTGGACAGCAGCGGGGAGCCGCTTTACAAACGCGGCCTGAAAGCGGGCCCGGCCCGGGCGCCCATTCGGGAAACCCTGGCGTCGGCCATGCTCATGGCCGCCGGTTACGACCCCCGGCGGCCGCTGGTGGATCCCTTGTGCGGGTCCGGGACCTTTTCCCTGGAAGCAGGCATGATGGCCAAACAGATGGCCGCGGGCCTGAAGCGGGAGTTTGCCTTCATGGGGTGGCCGGCTTATCCTGAAGGCCAGTGGGGCTTTCTCAGGCGGGAGGCCGAGTCGAACGTGCAGGACTTGGTGCAGCCCTTGATCTTCGCCTCGGACATTGATGCCGGTGCCTGTGAGCGGCTGGCCGGTACGATCGCCGGCAACGGGTTGTCGGATGCCGTCAGCGTGGAGCAAAAGGATTTTTTCCATTGCGCGGGCGATCAGTATGGCAGCGGGATGGGCCTGGTGACGATCAATCCGCCCTATGGCATCCGTATCGGTTCGGCCAAAACGGCGAATGAGCTGTTCAGGAATATCGGCCGGCACCTGGAACAACGATTCAAGGGGTGGTCGGTTGCCCTGATCGCTCCCAGGCCCGAACTGGCTCGCAGCCTGCCCTTTCCGGTCAGGCAGATGCCGTTGCTGCATGGGGGAATTAAGCTGACGCTAGTATGGGGAACTATCGACTAAAAACCGTTTCAATACATGTTCATGAACCCCCGACATCCTTGGATCAGCATCCCAGCTTCCTCGACCCGCCCCAGAATGAGCAGTGGGTTCAGTTCCATGGCCAATTCTAATGCGCTAAAAGAAATTGGCATCGAGCATGTGCTGATCAGGCCGGTCACGCTAAGCGGTTTGTCGAAAGCCGTCCGAAACGTGCTGGATTCGAAGGCGCCTAACTAAATGAATTCTTTTGGTAGGGTCCGTACTATCCGTAAATACGGACAGCCCTTCTTTCCACCAGACAGGTGTTTCGCCACGACCATGCACCTGCCAGTCAAAAAATGTTATGCTTTGAAAAAAGCAAAAGGAGATCAGGAAGGACAAAATGAGCGAGAAACAGTCGATTAATTTCCTGCGAGGGGTTCCTGCTGAAGAAGCATTATCATTTCTTATCCCAATGGCGTCGGAGGGATACGAAAAAGTCATCAGGCGGCATGGGGTGGATGTGCTTCAATACGGACATTTTACCGGCTTTAAGCCACTGCGGGATCTGATTGGCGGCTTTCATCGTGTCAATCCTGAACGGGTTATCGTCGGCAACGGCGGCCTGGAGATTATCTCGCTTTTTTTCAAATCGCTCCCCAGAGAAAGCAATATCATTGTCGAAGAAGCAAGTTACGATCGCGTGTTACTCGATGCAACGCGCTATGGGCATCATTTGATTGGTGTCCAATTGACACCCGAGGGGGTCGATTTAGATCAATTAAAAGCAGTCGTTAATAAGAACGCGGTTGCGGCTTTTTACGGGATACCGTTTCATCACAATCCGACTGGCATCAACTACACTGAGGAGAACCGAAAGGGGGTTGAACGCGTTTGCCGGGAGCAGGGCATGCTGTGCGTGTGGGACATCTGTTATCAAGCCCTGCGGTATGATGGAAAGGAGAATGGGTTGATAGCGGTTTCGGAATGGGGACCCATTTTAACAAGCTCCTTTACGAAAACGATCTCTCCGGGAACCAAGTGCGGGTATATGGTCGTTCCAAATCATTATGTCGGGCATCTATCCCGCGTTATTGCCAATACACGCATAAACCCCAACCTGCCGACGCAGGCGTTCATAGCCGATTTTATCGAATCAGGACGGTATGACGAATTCGTCAAATACTTATGCAACCTTTACAGACCGAGAATGGAGGCTTTAAATACTGCGCTGAACAGCCTGTTCCCCGGAGCGTTTCCAGTTTCAATCAGCGGTGGCTTTTTTGCCCCACTCACCCTTGAAAGTATTTCGATCCAAAAAGAAGCATCCTTCATCGAATCCGTGCAACAAGCCGGCGTGGGCATTGCTGCTGCGTGGGATGCCATCCCTCCGAATTGTGTGGAAGAAGCACGCAAAAAAGGTCTTTTTATCAGATTGACCTTTCCGGCGTATGCGCCGGATAAAATCAGATGGGGCATTTCGAAGCTCAAAGAGACGACAGCGCGTTTTAGTCGATGAGAACGTCGTTTGTGGATGGTCAGATGCTTGACGCCAAGATGCATTTTCGATCCACAACCGTCGTTCTCACGCCGGCGGCGGTCTCCGTGCCTTGAACAGGCGTTTGCCAACCATTTGCGGAGAAAGGGGTTCGGGTGAGACTCGGGACCGGCACAAGCAAATGCTCTGGAATAAGATAAAAGAGAACAAAAAAACAGGTCTCGAAATGCCTTAAACGATCTCTTTTGGTTTCAAAAACGATGTTTCAGGAGGCAAGGGTCCGGTTCGGGGAATGCGCCCGACATTCAGATCGAATTTTATGAATCAAAGGGCATCTCTGAAATCCCTGGGGTTGCATCAGCCGTGACACGTTTACTTTTTCTCAATTTTCACGGATACCGCAAACCTTCCAGCGCCAGTCAGGAGAAGCCCAAGGCTGATGCATGCCAGTGCCCCTGCGTATAACGGCAGAGTTTTATAGCCGACATTGATGTAATTAAAAAAGTAAAGGCTGTAGACGGCCGCAAGCAAGGCGCTGCTCATACGAAACAAGTAACCCGTCAACATCCCCAATCCGGCCAGGACTTCCACCAGCAGAATGATAAGACCCACCACCTGGGCTGAAAAGTCGGCATGCAGAAACCGCATATCCTTTCCTACGGCGGTCCAAACCTCTGCACCGTCCATAAGCCGCGGGACTGCGTAAACCATGAGTGTTGCCGCCAGTCCCAATCGCATGATCAATCATCCGGTGTTTAATTGGCCTTCGGTGGTTGATTCCATCATGCTCCTTTTCGCAGGCGATTATAGATCAGGACTTTTTTTGAAGCTTGGCCCAGGCATCCCTCAGGGTGACGGTGCGGTTGAAGACCAGCGCCCCGGATTGTGAATCCTTCGCATCCACGCAAAAATACCCCATGCGCTCGAACTGGCAGAAGTAACCCGGGCCGGCATCGGCCAGGCAGGGTTCCAGTTTGCAGCCGCGCAGCACCTCCAGTGCCTCGGGATTGATAAAATCCTTGTAGGTCGTGCCGTCCATCTTTTCGTCCGGGTTGGCCTTGTTGAAGAGCCGGTCGTAGAGCCGCACTTCGGCGTCCACAGCGTGGGCGGCCGACACCCAGTGCAGGGTGGCCTTGACCTTGCGGCCGTCCGGTGCGTCGCCGCCGCGGGTGGCCGGATCGTAGGTGCAGCGCAGCTCGACCACTTCGCCGGTCTTCTCGTCCTTGATCACACCGGTGCAGGTTACGAAGAAGGCGTAGCGCAAGCGCACCTCACGGCCCGGTCCCAGCCGGAAGAATTTCTTGGGCGGATTCTCCATGAAATCGTCGCGCTCGATGTATATTTCGCGGGAAAAGGGGACCTTGCGCACACCGGCATCCGGATCTTCGGGATTGTTGACGGCCTCCAGATCGTCGACCTGGCCCTCGGGGTAATTGTCGATAACCACCTTCAGTGGGCGCAAGACGCCCATGACCCGGGGGGCCCGCTTGTTCAGGTCCTCGCGGACGCTGAACTCCAGCAGGGCCACGTCGACCACGCTGTCGCGCTTGGCCAGCCCGATGCGGTCGCAGAAGTTGCGGATGGATTCGGGGGTGTAGCCGCGGCGGCGCAGGCCGCAGATGGTGGGCAGGCGCGGATCATCCCACCCGTTCACCTGGCCTTCGTCCACCAGCTGGATCAGCTTGCGTTTGCTCAGCACCGTGTAGCTCAGGTTCAGCCGGGCAAATTCGATCTGTCGGGGGTGGCAGGGAGCGTCCACATTGTCCAGCACCCAGTCATAGAGGGCGCGGTTATTTTCGAATTCCAGGGTACACAGGCTGTGGGTGATGCCCTCGATGCTGTCGGACAGGCAGTGGGTAAAGTCGTACATGGGGTAGATGCACCAGGTGTCGCCGGTGCGATGGTGGCTGGTCTTGCGGATGCGGTACAAGGTGGGGTCGCGCATGATCAGGTTGGGGTGGGCCATGTCGATCCTGGCCCGCAATACCCGGGCGCCGTCTTCAAACTCGCCGGCACGCATGCGCTGGAACAGGTCCAGGTTCTCTTCCACGCTGCGGCTGCGCCAGGGGCTGTCCGTGCCCGGTTCGGTGAGGGTGCCGCGATGCTGCCGTATTTCGTCGGCGTTCAGATCGTCCACGTAGGCTTTTCCGGCCCGGATAAGCTGAACGGCATAATCGTAGAGCTGTTCGAAATAGTCCGAGGCATAGTGCAGGCGGTCATCCCAGTCGAATCCCAGCCAGCGTACATCCGCCATGATGGCGTCCACATACTCCACGTCCTCTTTGGTCGGGTTGGTGTCGTCGAAGCGCAGGTTGCAGGTGCCGTTATAGGTGTTGGCCACCCCGAAGTTCAGGCAGATGGATTTGGCGTGGCCGATGTGCAGGTAGCCGTTGGGTTCCGGGGGAAAGCGGGTGGCCAGCCGGCCGTTGTTTTTGTTGGCCTTCAGATCCGTTTCGATAATGGTGGTGATAAAGTTGGATCCGGGCATGGTCTCGTTTTCCGTCATCTTTTCTTTCCTTGGTTATTGCCTGGCAGATTCAAACTGCCTGCAAGGGTTGTCTGATCCGGACAGCGGCTACGGAAATCGCCTGCCGGGCGGCATTGAACCGCGTCAGCGAGCGCACTCCCCGTCGCTGGCGGCGGGCGTAGCGGGCCAATTGAAAATAGACGTTCATCCATACGGTGCGCCGCAGCACTGGCGTTGCCGGCAGAACATGCCCCGCGGCTTGCCGCGGGGAGGGTTATATATCGCAAAAAGCATAGGGGGTGTCAAACCGAGCCTGATGCAAACCGCTTCGTTTCAGCCAATACATGTTCCTGATTCGCATTTCAATCATAGAAATGCGCCATGTCTGCATTTGCTGCTAATCATTGAAGTTGCGCTTTTATGCTGATAACATGCGGTCACCATCAAAAATCCGTATGCTGAACCAAGCGCATTGGAGGATCGTTGCTAAAGATTCTCGATACCACCCATGACCAGTTTGTCGATGCCTTTCGCCGGCGATACGGCAAGGGAGCCCACATCAGCTCGCCGGTTTACCGCCATGTGATGAAGACCGGGAAAACCGCATTTCACGAGTTGGCCGCCGTTGCCGGTTTGTCGGAACTGGCCGGCCAACTGGAAACCGACCTGGCACTGACACCCGGCCGGCTGATCAAGCGGGTATCCGACGGGGATGTGGAAAAATTCGTCACCCGCCTGGCGGACAACCTGGATATCGAGTCGGTGGTCATCCCCATGTTCCGGCGCCACACCCTGTGTGTGTCCAGCCAGGTGGGATGCCGCATGGGATGCCGCTTCTGCCGGACCGGTCAGATGGGCCTGTTGCGCAGCCTCACCGCAGCGGAAATCGTCGGCCAGGTTTATGTCGCCCGGCACCGGTTGGGGTTCGATATCCGCAATGTGGTGTTCATGGGCATGGGGGAGCCACTGGACAACCTGGATAACGTGATTCAGGCCATTCGGGTGCTGACGGATCAGCGGGGACTGGACATCGCCCGGCGCTATATCACCGTTTCCACCGTTGGTCTGACCGCCGGCATCGACCGCCTCGCCCGGCTGGATAGTGCGCCGGTGAACCTTGCCGTCTCCCTCAATGCACCTACCGACGTCATCCGTTCCCGGATCATGCCCATCAACCGGTCCATCCCAATGGCAGTGCTGCAGGCGTCGCTGCTCAGATACCCGCTGGCCAGAAAGTCAGCCCTGTTTGTGGAGTATGTATTGATTCAGGGTGTCAACGACCGGCAGGAACACGCCAGGGCCCTGGCGCGATACTTGGCGCCCATGAAGGTCAAACTGAACCTGATTCCATACAACCCGGCGCCCGGCTGCCAATGGCAACCCCCGTCAGCGGCTGCCGGCGACCGGTTTCACGCATGGCTGGTGGCAGAAAACGTATTCGTTCGCAGGCGCGGCGAAAAAGGCGGCCGCGTCATGGCCGCCTGCGGTCAGCTGGGTGGAAAAAACGAGCCACCCGGCCGTCTGCCGCTTGGGTGATCCTGTTCGCTTTTAAGCAAGGGCGCCTTTTTTTTCAGTTTGCTCGCCGCACCCCAAAGGAGCGTGGTTGTAGGCAGCGCTTGAGGAATAGTTGACACAGATGCCTGCCGCCCCCTTGCATGAACCTGACACAGCACTTATGTTTGTTCTGAATCGTCAGGAAATGCCATTGACCTGACGATCCGAACACCCTCCAATACGAAAAGGGGAAATCATGAACCAACCCATGATTTCCCCTTATTTTTTCTAAAGGTCCGGATGCGTGGCTATCCCGGCATGTATGGCCTGCCGCCAAGGGAGGCTAAACCGAGGCGGTGGTGCCTAAAATGTCCGGCGATACGCCATACCCGTCGAGCAAGGCCCTGTTCCTTACGAACCGATTGCCCGGAGGCCGAACGCGTTGCCTATTGGTACGGTTCGAAGGAGATGGTTTGGCCGCCGACGGCGGCTTCGAGCATCAGGCCGCCCATGGTCTGGATAAAAACCGCCATTCCCTTGTAGTAACTGGTTTCGACCTGTTTGGCCGTGGACGGCAACACGCTGGCACCCGCTGACGCGCCCATGGACCCGGCTTTTGCCTGCAAGCCGGCCGTGACAGCCACTGCGGATGCATTGGCATCGAACTCGAAGGTTCCGCGGGTAAATTCATCGTAGGCTCGCTGGTCCTCAAAAAATACGATCTCGCGGAAGGCCTGACCGCCCACTTGATAACCGATCGACATTTTGATCAGCGTGGCTGTTCCGGTGGCTGTGTCGCCCCTGAAGACTTTGCCTTTGCCATAGGCGGCGCCGACGAAAAGGCCCCCTTTGCCCACGGTGGGAAAAACGGCATAGCCGTAAGCCGTTTCAAAAAACGGCATCACGGCAGGGGATGCTTTAAATGCGGCGATCGCGTTGGCGTGGCTGTCGGCAAAGACCGAAGCCGGCGCGGCAGCCATTATCACGACAGCCAGGGCAATAAAAACAAAGCGTTTCATAGCGTACCCTTTCGTTTAAGGTTTGACTGACAAAAGCTGCGGTATGCCGTCCCAAGAACGCAGGCAACCGCCGGGATGCGGTGGCGTGCCGATTCCAAACAGGCTCTCTGTCGCGGTTCAACCGGCAGTCAGGACAGCGCCTTCTGAAAAGGCGTCAGCCCCACCCGCTCGATCATTTTGCCTAAACGTTCACCCGTCGAGGCATTTTCCCTGTAATACGCAACGGTCCTGTCGACGGCGTCCAGGACCTGATTGTCATCCAGCCCCGAAACCAGTTCCTGGGCGATGCGCGGCTCGGCGCCCACATTGCCGCCGATAACGACCGTCCAGCCATCCTTGAGGCCGATCAGGCCGATATCCCGCACCCAGGATTCAGAGCAGCTCAGGTGGCAGCCGGATACGGCCATCTTGAATTTCCCGGGCAGCTCCGCGCTGTGATATTTCTTGTCCAGGGTCATGCCCATGCCCATGGCGTCCTGTTTGCCCAGGCGGCAATAGGTGTTTCCCGGGCAGGCCCGCACGCTGCGCACGCACAGCCCCACGGCAGCTCCCTTGTCCAGCTGCAGGTCGTTCCAGGCGGCATCGATGTGCTCTTCTTTCAACCCCACCAGGACCACCCGGGTGGCCCCGGTAATCTTGATCGCCTGCGCCTCGTATTTTTCGGCCACATCGGCGATGGTTCGCAGCAGTTTCGGGGTGACTAGCCCGCAGGGGATGTGCGGGGCGATGGCATACGTCTCTTTGTCTCGCTGTAAAATGGCGCCTTTTTCTCCAAGTTTCAACATCTTTTCCTCCTTATGGGTCCTGCGGAAGGGTTTATTGCTGCATTAAAAAGGTGCTTGCCGCTATGATGGATCCCTGATCATCACCCGGTATTCGACACCGGTCGCGGGCTCCAAAAAACCGGCGGTGTCCTTAAACCCCAAGCGTTCATAAAAACGCATATTCCGCGGGGTAAAGGTTTCCAGAAAGGTGGAGCGGCCCAATTCGTCCGTCCGGTCCAGAATCGGCCGGATCAGGCCGGGGCCAAGACCCTGCCCTTGAAATGGTGGAGCAACCCCGACGATCGAAAGATACCAGCTGCCCGGGGGAACGACCCTCGTCGTCTGTGCAGCCATGAATCCGGTGATTTTTGCATACGTGGACAGGCTGACATGGCCCATGTGTTTCCTGAGAAATGCTTTTTTTTCTTTGGTCATCTGTCTGGACCGGTCAGCGTCGAGCGGCCTGGACCAGATCGATACGCCAACGGCCGTGCCGTCGGGACGATACAGGCAACCATATTTGCGGGCTTCTCGTATCGAGTAGTCATAGTAGCGCAGCATGGCTTCCCTGCGCTGATCCGGTCCACCGGAAACGCTGCTTTCCATGGCCATGTAGAAGGCATCCTCGGTCAGGGCATCGTAAAGCGCCTCGGAAAACGCCCGGTAATTAAAAATGTAGTCCATTTCAATCAACCCAATTGGGGGCCGACGGCCAATTGAAAAATGTATTGACCCCTCCCTGCGGCAAGCCGTGGGAAAGTTCCACCGTAAGGATCAAATTCGATTTAACGTTCGCTCGCTAACCCCGCCGCAGGCGGCGAGGGATGCCCTCGCTATCGCGGTTCAGGGGGAGTTGCTTTTGTCACATGGTGGACGTTTTAACGAGCGCCGCAGGCTCATCGCCAAGCACACCGCGAGAGCCTTTTCATACGGGAAAGCGCGTATGAATGCAATCCGGATGCTGCAACGGGATCAACCGGTGCGGAACCGGCGGCTTTCTCACCGGCGCCTAACATTTGCCTGCCATATTCGCCGAAGCCGTTTCCGGAAAACGACGGTTCCACTGCCGTCAGCGGCGCGGGCAGCCTCGCCGGCCGGATGCCGATAATTTTCAGGTTTCGTATTGACGACACGGCGGCCCGGGAATACTATAAAAAAGTTCGATGCATCTTTCTCAACACCATTTCCAAGTTTATGATCCCCCGATCAGGTTCGGCGTTGAACCTTGCAGCACCAAGCATTGCAACCGGTTCGATTCTGCATGATGAACATCGCGTGTCAACAGGAGGAGAAAAAAATGAAAAAAGCAGCCGTTGTGTGTATCGCCGTGTCACTGGTCCTCGCATTTTCCCTGGCATGCCAGGCCGAAACGCTCGAATTACTCACATGGGAAGGGTACGCCCCCAAAGAGCTGATGGATAAGTTCGAGAAGGAGACCGGAATCACAGTAAAGCCGACCTACTCCAACAACGAGGAGATTATTGCCAAGCTTCGGGCCACCCGCGGCGCCGGTTTCGATCTGGCCCAGCCCAGCCAGGACCGGATCTCGTCGGTGCAGGCCAAGTACAAGCTTTACCAGCCGATCGACTTTGCGAAAGTGGATACCGCCCAGATCGTTCCTTCCATGCTCGAGGCGGTAAAGAAAAACACCATGGTCGGGGATAAGAGCTATGCCGTTCCCCACGTCTACGGCACTTCCGGTTTGATCGTGAACCGCAAATACGCACCCGACGCCTCAGATTACAAGGATCTGCTCAACCCCGCCTACAGCGGCAGAGTCAGCTATCGGCTCAAACGGCCTACCCTGATCGGCATCGCTTTTTCCATGCAGCAGGATCCCTTTGTGCTTTACGCCAACCCGACAAGCTATAAAAAGCTGATGGAACGGGTCGGCGAAAAGCTGATCGCGGGTAAGGGGCTGGTGAAAAATTACTGGACCAACGGCGATGCCCTCCTACAGTCCATGCGTTCGGAAGAGGTTTTCGTGGCCATGGCCTGGGACAACGGCGGATGGAAAATGCATGCCGAAAATCCGGACATCGATTTCGTGGCTCCCAAAAGCGGCGCCTTGGGCTGGATCGACACCTTCACCATTCCGGCCAAAGCCAAGAACGTCGAGGCGGCCTATAAATGGATCAATTTCATGCTGAAGCCCGAGAACGCGGCGGTGTTCACCAACAAGGAAAAATACGGCACCGCATCCGCCGGGGCCATCGAGTATTACGATGCCGAGGTCAAGGCCAATTTCCAGCGCTCTTTTTCCAAGGCCGATATCGACAACATCAAATGGTATCCGCCGGTTCCTGCCAAGCTGGAATCGATTGAGGGGTTGATCCTGGATAAGGTCAAGGCCGCCAACTAGCGCGTGTTCATCCGGAGGTGGCATCTTGCGGCCCAGGCCGGCGTTCTCGCGTTTCCACGCACGTAGTGAAGCTTTAGCGCTATCCTCGACGTAGCGTCGCTAGGCCTCTGGTTGCGGAAACGCTGCGGCCTTGGCCTGAACCGCAATCTACCACCTCCGGACAAACACGAGGCATAAACCCTCTCACAACTGTCCATTATTTCAAAATGCGATTGATATGGCCTTAGACCTTTCCGTTGAAGCGGTAACCAAAGCGTTCGGCGATTTTACCGCGGTGAGCGAGGTCTCCTTTGCCGTGGAGCAGGGGCGGTTTTTTTCGATTCTGGGCCCGTCGGGCTGCGGCAAGACCACCCTGCTGAGAATGATCGCCGGATTCATCGAGCCCACCAGGGGGCGGATTCTCATCCGCGGCAGCGACATGGCGAACCTCCCGCCCAACCGCCGGCCGGTGAACCTGATCTTTCAGCACCTGGCCCTTTTTCCGATGATGAACGTGGCCCAGAATATCGCCTTCGGCCTCCAGCGGCGCAGGGAGAAAAAGCCCGATGTCGATAGAAAAGTGGCGGACATCCTGGAGCGGGTGGGGCTGCCGGGGTTCGGCAACAAAAAGATCGACCAGCTTTCCGGCGGGCAGAAACAGCGGGTGGCCATCGCCCGCTGCCTGGTGCTGGACCCGGCCGTGCTGCTGCTGGACGAACCCCTGGGGGCATTGGACCTTAAGCTTCGCGAACAGATGAAAGTGGAGTTAAAAAAGCTGCAGGCCCAGGTGGGGACGACCTTCATCTATATCACCCACGACCAGTCGGAGGCGCTGGTCATGTCCGACCATGTGGCCGTGATGAACAAGGGCCGGTTCGAACAGGTGGACACCCCTCGCATGCTCTACGCCAATCCGAAGACGCCCTTCGTGGCGCGTTTCGTGGGAGACAACAACGCCTGGAGCGGAACCGTGGCCGAATACCGGGATGATTTGTGCATGATCAAGACCGCCGACGGCCAGACTTTTTCGGCCGGCGCAGCAGCAGATCTGAAACCGGGTACCGCGGTTTCGTTTTTTATCCGCCCCGAGGCGATCATCATTGCCCCGGAATCCGGTCTGGACGATTTCAACCGCTTGACCGTGACCATCAAGTCGATCCTTTTCGACGGGGCCAACAGCCGGCTCCTGGCCACGCCGGTGGACGGTGATGCCGAACTGATGATCGCCCTTCCCCAGAACCGACAGTACGATCACCTCGCTGCCGGGGACCGTGTCGACATCGGCTGGAACGCCCGCTCCGCCAGCTGCTTCAGGGTGTCATGAACACCGCCCGGTCCCGCATCACCCTGCCTTTCCTGATCTTCGTCACGCCTGTGCTCATGTGGCTGTTCTTGCTCATCGTCCTGCCCCACATCGATCTGCTGCTGATGTCCTTCCGGATCGAGGACGATGCCGGAGCCATGGTGTGGAGTCTGGTCAACTACCTGAATTTTTTTGACGAGCCGATCTACTGGCGCACGTTCACGCGTACCGCCGTGTACGCCATCCTGACCACCGTGATCACCTTTGCCGTGTCCCTGCCGGTGGCTTTTTACATCACCAAGGTGGTCTCGCCCCGCTTCAGCGGTTTTCTCAGCCTGCTGCTGCTCATGCCCTTTTGGGTCAGCGAACTGGTGCGGGTTTACGGATGGATGATCCTGCTGCGCGAGAGCGGTGTGATCAACCACTTCCTGCTCCAGGCAGGCCTGCTGCAGCGACCCGTGGAGATGCTCTACAATGACATCACCATGGTCATGGGCCTTGTCTACACTTCCATGCTCTTTATGGTGGTGCCGTTGATCTCGGTGCTGGAGAGCCTGGACGACAGCCTGATCGAGGCGGCCTATGATCTGGGTGGAAATGTGTTTTCGATTGTCACGCGGATCATCATCCCCCACGCCATGCCCGGCATCGTGTCCGGTGGCATCGTCGTCTTCATGCTAACCCTGGGCAACTACCTCACCCCCAACCTGATCGGCGGCAAGAACTCGCTGTGGTTCACCGAACAGATCTACAACCAGTTCATCGCCAGCTTCAACTGGAACCAGGGAGCGGCCTTCGGCTTCCTCCTGCTGGTCCTCTCCTCCACGATCATCTGGATCGGGCTCAAACTCACCCGCCAGAAACTCAGCCAGGTGGTCCAATGATCCGTTCGCTGCCCAACACCCGACCCTACACCCTGGGCTTCAGGATCTATGTCGTCCTGTTTTTCGTGTTCCTGTTCGCCCCGCTGCTGATCACCTGCGTGCTGGCCTTCAACGATTCCCAGTTTCCGGCGCTTCCCTGGAAGGGATTCACCTTCGAGTGGTTCACCGCGGATCTGCCGGAGCGGGTGGGCATCTTTCACGACGCTCTCAATCTTTCCGCCATCGGGGTTAGCTTCAAGGTCGCCTTCTGGGTGTCGATCTTTTCGACCCTTGTCGGCACCTGCGGTGCATTTTTATTCGAGCAGGAGAATTTCCGCTTCAAGCAGGCGCTCTACTTTCTCATGCTGGCCCCCCTGGTGATTCCCGGTGTGATTCTGGGCATCTCCATACTGCTTTTTGCCAACACCCTGGGGATGTTCTTCGAAAACACCTTCAATCTGGACGTGCCCCTTTTCCGGCCGGGCTTCTGGCTAGTGGTGCTGGGCCAGTTTTCTTTCATATCGACCCTGGTGACCCTGGTGGTGTCGGCCCGGCTGAAAAAATTCGACCACAGCCTGGAGGAGGCGGCCTTAAACCTTGGCGCTACCCGGCTGCAGGTGATCTGGCACATCACGCTCAAGTTCCTTCGCCCCGCCATTATCGGCGCCTTTGCCGTGGCCTTTCTAATGTCTTTCGAAAACTTCAACACCACCTTGTTTCTGGTGGGTTCCCAGTCCACCTTGCCGATCACCCTCTATCTTCAGGTGCGCGACGGGTCGACGCCCGTGATCAACGCCGTCTCCTTTCTGCTCATCGTGGGCACCTCCTTGCTGGCTGTGGTCAACCTGACTTTCAGCCGTAAAAAGGAATAGTTATGGGCTTTGGGTAATTGGTTCGGACCTCGTTCTCAGCTGTCGCGGACGCCCGGTACGAATTCCTCTTTCTCTCCTTGCCATCTTAATCCGCTTAACGCCGACAACACGACAATGAAAGAAATACGGAGGAATTAATAAAATGGAACAAAAAGCAGAACCAACAGTTGCATTGTCGCTTACCGTGAAAAATACGACGAGTGCGTTGAAATTTTACTCATCCGCTCTGGGTGCGGTGGAATTGTTCCGCATGCCTGCACCGGACGGCGGTATCGCCCATGCAGAATTTATGATTGGAAATACCCGAATCTATATTTCGGACGAGGCCGAAGAATACCACGCAATTGCGATGCCCGAAGGCACCACCGCCTCATGCCTTTTTTCGATCATGACAGAAGATTGTGATAAAGCCTACGACAGAGCAATCCAGGCCGGCGCGCAATCGTTGAGCGAACCGGAGAACCAATTCTGGGGAGCCCGATCGGCGCTGATCAAAGATCCGTTCGGATATCGGTGGTCTTTCAACCAATTGGTTGAGGCGCTCTCACCCGAAGAAATGGCAGAGAGAGCGCAAGCCTTTTTCTCGTCGAAGCAATAGGGCTATCCTTCCTCCGGGTCGGGGATATGATCCGTGCACGGGACACCGGCCTGGCAGAGGCCGCAGGCGAAGGTGCTGATGCCATAGGTCTTGCGGATGAAGGCGTTCATCGTAACGTTGGTGTACTGCTTGCACCGCGTTTTGTCATGGCCGGCCTCGCTGATGGCCGCTACCGGGCAACGGGCCATGCACTTGCCACAGGTGCCATGGGAATAGAAAAGGCAGTAGGCGTGGCGATCCGTATAGGATCGCGGGCTCGGGGCGATGGACACCCGCGCGACAACCGAACCGGTCCGCATGGCTTTTCCGACCGGGGTGATCAGCCCGTCGCACAGTCCGAAGGTGCCGAGGCCTGCGGCATAGGCTGCATGCCGTTCAGACCAGGTGGAGCATGGGGCGTAAGGCCCCTGGTTCGATCTGCTCCAGAACGGCGCCAACACCGGGGCCACTGACTGGATGCCGGCTTCGCACAGCTTCTCGACCACATACCGGCGCAGCGCTTCGTTGAAGTGCTCGCCATGATGCCTGACGCCAACCCATCGCTCCGACGGCCGCTTCGTCTCGGCGGCCTGGTCATGGCGGGTGCGTGCTGTGGACGGGAGCACCCAGCTGATTACCGTCAAGGCGCCTGGCGATGTGGCCGCGTCTTGCGGAAAGGCCCGGCGATAGATGTCGATGGGGCGCAGGTAAAAATCGCCGATGTGCGACACGTATTCGTCGTAAAGGGGATCGCTGCCGGTGGAAAAGCCGACCAGTGGCGGATCAAAAACCTTTTCGCCGGCAGGCGTGTTCAGGTTGTTTTCGCTCGATGACGCCACGAAATTGCCAATGATGGCCGTTATCCAGGCCTCCCGGTCGGTTTGCATGGGATTTCCTTCGTTTTCCCGGTTAAACACGTCGCGTGCAGGCGACGCGCAAGCCGGATTTTTGCGGACGCCCATTGCCGTCGTGAGGCCTTGTCATCCGACATGAATGACAATTTTCCCCCGGGTGTGTTTGGTTTCCTGCTGGATATGGGCCTCCCGGATTTTCTCCAGCGGGTAAACGCTGTGGACAACCGGCTTGAGAACGCCGCTCTCAACCCAGCGGCGGACCTGCTGTAGGTCATCCCGGCAAGATTTGACCACCACCAGCCTGGCTTTGCGTCGGGAGAAAAAACGGGTCAGGGCGACGCTGAGAAACACATGCGGCCGGATCACCGTGGAGACCCACACGCCCCGGTCGCTCAGTATCGGCTTGACAGACCGGAAGGGCCGGTTGCCGAAAACGTCGAAGAAGATGTCGAACCCCCGCCCGGGGGCGGCGATGTCGCCGCGATGGTAGTCGATGCAGTTGTCGGCGCCCAGGTCCGCCAGGTAGTCGTGGTTGGGCGGGCTGCTGATGGCTGTTATCCTGGCGCCCATTATCCTGGCGATTTGAACGGCCATGCTGCCGACGCCACCCGAGGCTCCGTTGATGCAGACCTGCATACCCGTCGCCATACCGGCCCGGTCGCGCAGGGCCTGCAAGGCTGTCAGCGAGACAAGCGGCAGCGCCGCGGCTTCGTCGAAAGACACCCCTTCCGGCTTATTGCAGAACCGGCCGGTTTTGACTGCCACATATTCGGCACAGGCGCCCCCCTGCCAACCGTCCAGCATGCCGTAGACCGCTTCACCCACCGATGTATCCGTCACGTGTGTGCCGACCTCGGCCACTTCTCCGGCAAAGTCGAAACCGGTCAGGATGGGGAAAGCACTGCCGGTAAAGGGCTTGAAGCGACCTTTCCGAATGAAGGTGTCCTTGGGGTTGACGGCCGCCGCCCGAACGCGCACGAGCACTTCATCCGCCTGCGGCCGGGGGACAGGCTGGTCGCCAACGTCCAATACATCCGGCGGCCCATAGCCGGTTATGGTGGCGGCTTTCATGTTGATTGTCTTTTCCTCAGTCGGTTATGATCAGGGGTGCTAAGCGTATTCACCTTGATCGTGAACCCCAATGACTGTTGCGACAGTCTCCGTTGCCATGGCATTTGTCCGTAAGAAAGATAGGATGCCACTTTAGCGTTTCTTTCATCGTTTGGAAAGGGTTCCGCTAGGGCGTGTTGGAATCCCAAGCATCTGTACCCCGCAAGCGCCGCCGGGCATTAGGCGGTCTAAACGCGCTGAGCCGATAAGGGGGGCGTGGAGGTCTGGGGACGGGCCAGGCGGGGATACTGCCTCAGGGGCGTGGGCGACAGGTGGGGCCGGATGATTTCCCTGGCGCCCAGGGCATGGGCCAATGAAATCCTCTCGTCAGCGGTGCTCATGGTTGCGGCTCCGTAGTTGCGGCGGTTGTCGGTAAGACGGTTCGGCCTGTTACGGCATAACCGGTCTGAGCTTAATCGGGATCGGCGGGAGAAAACAGATACAGCCAATTAACGATAAAACCACAACAGATTGGCATCCCAACCCATTGATTCGCGGTTCGACGGCAGGCGGTCCATCTCAATCAGGAGCATCCCAAACACGATGACCGGCCAATTAACTGATTTCATGGTACGGTGCGGTCCGTTTTCTTTTTCTTCTTCAGATTCGCCAGCAATCGTCCGTACACACACAAGTTAACGGAAAGAAGGATAACGCCGAAAACGATCTGCAACCCGCTCGTCAATCCTTGCGGGTAGACGATCGGCAAGACATAGTGGTCGACAAACCCGCCGCCATACCCGGCTTGACCGGCCGATTGCCGAACGTGCATCTCCAGGGTCGTCAGCGGGCAGATCCACCCGCCAAATGCGATCGTTACACCCCACGATGCGCAGGGAAGGTGCAGGAAGGCGATTTTAGGCCATTTGATGACGAGGAATCCACCCAGGGCCACGAAGACTATAAAACCCAAGTGGACAAGCACGAGTATATCTGCGGCGAGTCCTGCATTCATGAGGGTTCAGTGGTTTGATTGACGCCTACTGTTTTTCAGATGCCTTCTCGATGTCAATGATCTTCGTGTTGCCGGTATAGTCCTTGGTTTCGTAGCGGGTGAGGCCCTGCAATTTGTCGGTGATATCGCGCATGCGTTCAATCTGGTCGGTGAGTTTGTCGATATAGGAAAGGGCTTCATGGCCGTTCAGCTTCATGGCCATCAGCTCGGTGTAGCCCGAGATGGCCTGCAGGGGCTGGTTGAATTCGTGACAGACGGCGCCGGCGATTTCCAGCACGCCTTCCAGTCGCTCTTTTTGCATGCGGTTCTGGGCCGCACGGTTCTTGTCGGTCAGGTCCGAGAGGACAGCCACGCTGCCGCTGAGATTGCCATGGCGATCCATTACCGGGGCCAGGCTGAAAAGAAAATCCCGGCGCTGCCCGTCGGCGCACTGCACCTGGGTCTCGAAGGCGTGGATGCCGGCTTTGTCGATCATCTTGTACTCTTCTCGCTGATAGGCGGCGGCCAGGTCGGCCGGGATCTGATCGGGCATCTCCATGGGTCGTTTGCCGATAATTCGGTCCCGGGTCAGGCCGAGGATCTGTTTGGCGAAGACTTTATTGCACCCCTGGTAGACCCCTTCGGCGTCCTTGAAATAGATGGGGTTGGGGATGGTGTTCATCAAGGTGTCCATCAACAGCAGGAAGCTGCGTAATTTTTCTTCTGTCTGTTCCCATCGGGCCTGGTTTTTGGTGTGGGCTTCCTCGCTTGCGTGTGTTTTTTGATTGATTTCCAGGAGGGATCGTTTAAGTGTCTGCATCTGTTGGTCCAGGCGGCGGTATCGAAGAAACCCCCACACGGCCAGGCCGGAAAGCAGAAGAATCAAAAACCAGAAGATGATGCCCATGAGCGGGTTCTCCAGTTGTCAGGTAAATCGTCCCTCTTTGTGGAAAGCTTCACCCGATTGTATGCAACGTTAGGGTAATGCCGCCGATTGCCAAGAATACGCCGCTTTCAGTCGTTCTCCGGGTATCGGCGGGTCTGCCTGCCCTGGCCGATAACGACCCCATCGGCATCCAGCGCCTTTACGGTGAACGCGTACCGGTGAACGACGCCCGGCGGCGGCGTCGGTCCCTGGTAGTATCCGTCGAGTCCACCGGCAGGAATCACTCCCGAGCCATCGTACGGGCAAGACCCGCCACCATGGTTGTATGACTTCAGATCCAGATCCTCGAGCGCCACTAAAAAACGGACGGTGGATTCCGGAACGTGGGTCACGCGGATCTCCGGATTGCGCCCCACCGGTGTTCCCGGCGGGTTCCACTGGAAGGCGACGCCCATTTCGGCGACCACCTCCGCTTTTTTCTCACACGCCGGGGCAGCCGCGATAAAAAGCAACACCACGGCCCAGAAACCGTAGTGCCGAAAACGCGCTTTTTTCATCATTGCCTCCGTTGCCCGGGGGAAATCATCGGCTGAGCACAATGCGATAATGGGCCTTGCCGCTTCTCAACCTGTCGATAGCCGCATTGATGTCATCGAAGCTGAATGTCTCGACGACCGGCGCAATCTTGTGCCGAACGGCAAAATCAAGCATCCTGGCGATGGTTGCGGGGCTGCCGACCGGCGAACCGGATACCGACCGTTGACCCATGATTAGCGGAAACACACCGATATCCAGCGGATCCAGCGTCGCACCGACAAAATGCAGGCGGCCGCGGGGTTTCAGTGTACCGAGGTAGAGGTTCCAGTCCAGCTTGACGTTGACCGTGGAGACGACCAGGTCAAAGCGGCCGGCCGCCGCCTCGATCGCTGCCCCATCGCGGGAGTCCAGCGTATGATGGGCGCCCAGGTCCAAGGCTGCTTTTCTTTTGTCGGCGCTGGAGGTAAATGCCGTCACCTCGCAGCCCCATGCATTGAGGAATTTCAGCGCCAAGTGGCCCAGGCCGCCGATGCCGATCACCGCCACCTTGTCGGTGGGTTTGACATCGAACTGGACCAGCGGGTTGAAAACGGTGATCCCTCCGCAAAACAGGGGGCCGGCGGATGCCAGGTCGATACCGTCCGGGATGGGTATGACACTGTTCACCGCCGCGCGCACCTTGTCGGCAAAGCCGCCATGGTGGCCGATGATGGTCGCCTGCGAGTTGGCGCACAGGTTGTGATCGCCCGCGTGACAAGGCGCACAGTCGTTGCAGTAGCCGGCATGCCAGCCCAGCCCCACGGCTTGACCGACGGTCAGGTGTCTAACGTTATTTCCGGTTTTGGCAACCGACCCGACGACTTCGTGACCGGGAACAACGGGGTATCGGGCATTGCCCCATTCATTGTCGATGACGCTGATGTCGCTGTGGCAGATGCCACAGGAGTGAACGTCGATCTCTACCTCATCGGGTTTCAGCTCTCCCGGATCATAGGCGAAGGGTTCGAGTTTTCCCTTGGGTTCAGATGCAGCGTAGGCGTTTATCATGATTGATCTCCTTGTATCTATTCCCTTTTATTGGCGGTTTCTATTTGATTGCGATAAATGGTTGCTTTTACCTGGTGTCAGGTTCGATCAGGGGTGATTCGATCCCTCACGGTAAGTGAATAAAGAATAACAATCATCATGGAACATGCAATTCCGGTCAGCGGCGTGTGAAGAGCGGATGGGGCCAATATCAACGGGAGGGCTCAGGGCAGTTTCATCGGGTTGGGTCGACTGTGTGTGTTTCTCCTCGTTCATGGGGTCTGTGATGGGCGTCCATACCGATTTATATGGCTTGCACCAGCGCCCGGCCCAGTTCGCGGGTACTGGCATGCCCTCCCATATCACGCGTCAGGTTCGCGCCATCCCTAAGAATGGTTTCGATGGCATTGATCAGCGTGTCGTGGATCTTGGGATAGCCCAGGTGCTGCATCATCATCGCTCCGGCCCAGACGGTGCCGATGGGGTTGGCGATACCCCGGCCGGCAATATCGGGGGCGGAGCCGTGCACCGGTTCGAACATCGACGGGAACACCCTGTCGGGGTTGATATTGGCAGACGGGGCGATGGCGATCGTACCGGCGCAGGCAGGCCCCAGGTCGGAAAGAATGTCGCCAAACAGATTGGAACCGACCACGACATCGAAATGCTCGGGCATGCGCACGAAATTGGCCGTCAGGATATCGATGTGGTATTGGTCGACGGTGACCTCGGGATAGGAGGTGGCGATCTGTTTCAAGCGGCTGTCCCAGTAGGGCATGGAGTGAAAGATCCCATTGGATTTGGTGGCTGAGCTCAGATGACGAGCAGGCCTGCTTTGGGCCAGCTCGAAGGCGTATTTGAGAATGCGGTCGATACCCCGCCGCGTAAACAGGCTGACCTGGGATACGACCTCGTGCTCGGTGCCTTCATATTGAATGCCGCCGACCGAAGAGTATTCGCCTTCGACATTTTCGCGTACCACATAAAAATCGATGTCGCCGGGTTGCTTGCCTGCCAGCGGGCAGGGTACACCTTCGAACAGCCGCACCGGGCGCAGGTTCACGTACTGGTCGAAAGCACGCCGGATGGGTATCAGCAGCCCCCACAGGGAGATGTGGTCCGGTACGCCGGGAAAGCCGACCGCACCGAGGTAGATGGCGTCGAAACGCCGCAGCTGGTCGATACCGTCCTGGGGCATCATGCGCCCCGCTTTATGGTAGGTCTCACAGGACCAATCGAATTCGGTCCACTCGAATTGGACGCCCTGCCTGCTGCCGGCGGCTTCCAGGGCATCGATGCCTTCTGGAATGACTTCCTTGCCGATGCCGTCTCCCGGAATCACCGCAATCTTTATGGGATTCATTGGAACCCTCCGGTAGTGTGTTCATGCCGGCATGCGCCGATCAGTTTTCGATTCTCATTCTATTAGCCATACCGGTCTGATGGGAAATATTGCGACAAGTAAAAGCTACATGATTTTTCCCTCGGCATCAAGGAAATGGCGCGACCATTTTACATTCGGCCGATGCATCCCTACTTTAGGTCGTGCCGGGTTGATTGGACCGCGACAGCGAGCGCATTTCTCCGCAGCCTGCCGCGGGGAAGGTTCAAACAGAAACCGCAACCGGCGTCAATTCCGTTCAAGCGTGAGTCATCGGCCGTCTGAAGCCACAGCTTCCCCGTATTCGTGGGGATGACCATAAAATCATTTCACAGAAAGGAAGATACCATGGGAGAGATCATCCATCAGTCGCACATCACGATAACCCGCGAGAAAGGCCCCACCCGTATCGCCCACATCCGGGGGTTCGACAAGCCGGTCTACTATGGCGTGCACGGCGGAATCAAGAAATTCTACAATGTCGATCCGGAAGAGGAGCACGCCGCCACCCTGGATCACCTGGTCGGCGCGGTGGGCGGGTGAATGATGGGCACATTGGCCGCGGTGCTGGCCAAAAAAAAGATACGGACCTTTCAGGACCGCTACACGGCGACGGTCACCGGCGACATCGAGGATGTCAACGGTGTCTTGAAAATCGTACGCATCAACGTTCACTATCGTCTGAAGCTGCCGGCGGACAAGCGCGCGGATGCCGAGGATGCATTCAACAATTACATTACGCTGTGCCCGGCCGCCCAGAGCGTGGTCGAGGCGATCACGATTACGCATGAGCTGGAAATGGCGGACGAGGCCTGACAGGTGCCAGCGGCTATCCCCGGTTTTTTCCAGGGGGCGCTTTTAGCCATTTCCTAATGAGGCTGGCACTTTTCAGCAGGATGAAAATGGTCAGGTGGAAGATACAATAATACACGACAACCCATTGCATTAAGCGATAGGGGTGCATCCTGAAAATACTGTTTTCCACAAGCTCTCCTCACGCCAGGGTCGCCGGTGCCGCCGATTGACCTGGCGGCACCCGTTTTTTCCTTTACTGGTTTATCGTTAAACCCATGGCTCGACGGCGCGCCTGCTGCCATCGCGCTTGATGATTAATACCAGAGCGGTAAGCATTAACATAAATAATGGCAGGAATACGGGTCTTACCGGGTATCGGAAAACAGAAAAACCGTTGCATTTTTCCCGATGCCGATCGCGGCCGTCAGGCCGGGCCAAGCCAGCGTCACCATGATTCCCAGCCGTTTAGCCGCGCGACTTTCCGTAAATCTCCCTTACGGGGTACCTTGCGGTCCCGGCCCCTCCCCGTCTCCGACCAGGGGCTGACCGCCGCTTGCGTCTGCGTTCTCAGCGGTTTCGGGCGGTTTGGCACTGGCTGACCCCTGCTTGGTCCGCTTGCCCAACAGGTAAGTGCTGTTGCTGATGCCCAGCAGAATCAGCACCTCGGGTTGCAGCAAGGCCTGGATGGATTCTTCGGTTGCCCCCGTCTTGCCGAGCACGTACAGAAACGCGAAAGCGACCACGAAATTCCAGATGAGCATCTGCAGGCGTGATACGCTGGGCTTGCCGGTTTTACCGTCGTCGGCGGTTTCATAGAGAAAATTGAAAGCGCGGCTGTCGTGGGTGCCCCGGAACATCATAAAAATGATCACGGCCGCAATCAATGTTAATACGAGCGCCGCCAACCCCAGAGTGATGGTGTCGATATTATCTACGATTAACTTGAACATGGGTTACCTCCTTTACCGGTATTGCCGACATTTACTCATTTCAGGAACGTTTGCGCCCGAACAGCGTCAGGATCTGCCCTTCCGTCACCTTGGACATCAGGTACGCGGCACCCGATCCGCCGGCCAGAACGTCGATGTCCAGCCAATCATAGACCTCCATCGCCCCTTTGACCCGACTCGCCACGTTGCATGGATCGGCGCCGATTACGGCGATCAGGAATCGGATGGCCACGATGACGGTACCGAAGAGAAGAACGTAGCGCGACAGGTGAGGCGTTCCGTCGGCTACTTCGGAGAAAAAACTTCCCCAGGCATCCTCGGCACTCATAAATGAGCGCGCCACGACCAGGAAGATCAGGCCCAGCGTCAGACAGCCCCCCCAAAGAATCCCGGTTGGGATTAAATCGATTAGCAGTTTCATCGATGACCTCATCACGCGCCGGTGGCTTTCAGACCATCCAACAGGTGCGCCGTTTCCTGCCGGAATTCATCCATGTCGACCTGCCACCCCGGACAGGCCTTGCGATAGACTTTTTTTCCGTGGGCGTCCAGGCGATAGCCGGTGGTCAGCAGTTCCCGATGCCCAACGACGGTCGCCTGTGGGTCCAATGCCAGTTCAAGGCAGATCCGGGCAAACAGGGCGGCGGCGGCGTCCAGCTGGGCGGGCGGCGGTGGGTCCGGGTTGCCGGTCGCCCGGTATGCCAGGGCCACGCCCAGGCTGCGGGTGTTCCAGGTGCCCACATGCCAGCTGACGACGGTTCGGGAGAGGCATTTCTGGATCAATCCGTCGGCATTGACAAAGTGGGCGTAGGTGATCGTCGGGCAGCCCTGCTGGCTGATATGGTTGGGGCCGACATCATACGCCGCACACTGCATCGCCCCCCACGTCGGCTTGGCATCGGTGCAGTGCAGCACGATGCGGTCGATGTCGCTGAGCCGCCGGATACGGGGACTGCGCCGGGGATTCACCGGCAGGCGATCGCGAAGGTCTTCTTCCCGCCAGGTGGTTTCGGGGCGGGGTTTTTGCCAGCGGTTGCCTTTCCAGCGTTGCAGTTCCGCAGCGGTCAAGGGGTCCACCGCGCCGGTCACCCCGCCGGCATAGACCGCGGGTTCCTCGCGGAATCGACGGCCGGGACCCAGTGACGAATCCTGTTCCTGGCGCAGCGGGTGCAACGCGTCGGTCTGAAAAGTGCGCACCGCTTTCAAGGTGCGCTCCCCGAACCAGCCGTCGGCTTTCCCGGCGGCGTACCCGAGCGCGTTGAGATCCTGCTGCAGATCGCGCACGTAATCGTCCTTTGCGTTGGGTTGCGCCTTGGGAAGCACATTACGATCCTTGCTGCCCAGATTCAGGGCCAACATCGGGTCTTCAAAATAGCGCATGGTATTCCTCCGTGATTGCAGGGCGTGTTGCCGATCTAACCGTCACACTGGTAGCTTTGTGCGACCGCTGCAATTTTTCGTTCCAATTCGTCCGTCTGGGCTTTGCCGGAATAGTCCCCGGCAGAAGGAAATCGCTGTCCAACCAGGGTCTCGGCCCGCTTCGTCCAACGGCATACCGGGCCCTTCTGGTCGGCGTCATCCCTGACATTGCTCCATATGTCCAGGATTCCGGTAATCACCCGCAACTGCTGCTGATTGGCGTAAAGAACGATCGGTTCCTCCGGTCCAAGCCCCTTTTGCGGTTGGTTGACCGCGTCGATCTTTTTCATGGCGGCCGCCATCCGGTCGGTGTATTCAGCCGCATCTTCTCCGGGTATGAAGTCATTGGGATGATCGCGGAGCCAGTTCTGGTAGTCCCAGAACGTTTCCGAATAGTCGGCCAGTCCGCCGGTAATCAACAGCATGCCGTAATCCCGCCGATTGGTTTGCAGGCCGGCGCGCGCAAAGATGTCCAATCCTTTTTCGGCAGCGGCCTTGGCAGCGGCGTAGTCTCTTAACCGCCACCTGGAAAACGCGTCGATGGCGTAGGCCGCCACCTTCAGGTCATCCCGGTCGACCGATTTGAGATGCCCGGCTTCTATTTTCTGAACAATCTGCCGGTAAGCCGACTCCTCGTCAGCGGTCAGGGTGTTCGGGGCCGCAGCCTGAAAAAAGGTCGGGTTGAGCCCGTTGAAATCGTCCTGCACCTCGTGCAGGGTGTTGGTGGTCTTCGGGCAACCGCCCAGGATCACGGCCGCGATGAAGGCGGTCAGCAAAGCGGTGCGGTATCCGGTTGTCCGTCGGAAGCGGTGCATGGTCGACCTCCTTTTCGTCCTCGACTCCTCGGCGCGGCGTGCCGTGGGGCGGGGTCGTCCTAAGAATGAATGTCTATTTTTCAATGCGCTCGATAGCGCGGTTCATGAGCGATGTGGGGCAGAATCAAGTCCGCATCGCTTTGGTCGAGCACCTCGCGGCCCCGCAAGGCAGCGGGCAATATGGCCTCGAGCGCCACGATCAGGTTTTCGGCGTCCAGTTCGTTGGCCAGCACATGGGTGGCGGCGTTGAGCAGGCGGTCCATGACCATCGATATGATTTCCGGTTCCCTGGCGAACCCGTCCACATTTTTCGAGACCACGGCCAGGGCAGTTTCCACGGCAGCCACCAGCAGGTCGCCATTGAGCAGGTTCCGGCCCTCGGATCGGGCATTTTTTATCACCGAATCGACGACGGCGGCGATGACACGGGCCATCACGTTGTCCGCAGGATCCGCGGTGTCCAGCGAGAGCAGGCGATCCGGATTCACCATGAAGGCCTCAAGGGCCACGGCAAGCAGATCAAGATAGTTGTCCCCGCTCAAAAAGCGCTTGGCATCGGTGCTGATCGATGCTGCCACCGAGCCGACGATCTGGGCCAGCGCCGAACGCCGGGAATCGTCGTCGACACCCTGCAGCAGGCCTTCCGGGTTGCGGGAAACCGCCGTAAAAACAACCCGGGCCAGGTTGACCAGTTGGTGGCGAGAAAACAGGCCGTCCAGAAGAGCGGACAGTTTCTTGTCTGCATGAAAGTCATCACTTATCGAAAGGGCCAGCCGATGCAGGGCATCGACGAGCAACTGCTTTTCCGGGTCACCGGGATCGGCAAGCGTCGGCAGGTGATCGGCAAGCACCTGCAGGGCCACGCCGATGATGTCTTTACCTATTTCCGGTGTGAAGATGCCGGGAGGGACGGTCGACGATGAACGGGCCAGTTCGGCGCCAATACCGGCGATCAGGTTGCGCAGCAGGGCCTGGCTTGGGCGGCCTTCCTTTTCCGGTAACAGCAGCGCCGGATTCTGGGCAACGGCCCGCAGCGAGGCGGCGTATATATCCGTCAAGGTCTTGCGGTTGATCAGGTCGGATTCGGTGGCGATGGTATCCACGACAGCCGAAAAGACGGTTTCCAGAAGCTGTTCCTTGCGGTTGTCGGCCACCCCGACAAAGGCGGTCATGTTTTCCGAAACAGTTTGTGCAGAGACCCGGATGACATCCTGCAGCACGTCCCGCCGCAAGCGATACAGGGCTCTGAGCTTGTCGTCGTCGCCGCTTCGTTCGGCTGCGTCGATCGAACCGGCCAGGGTGCGACTGACCTGCCTGAGCAGCACCGCCAGATGCTCTTCCGAAATGACGATATCGGCATGCGCCCGGAAGGTGTCCAGTGAGGCACGCATGACATCCAGGAGCAGATCGTCGTAGTCGGATTCGGCAAAATCGACGTCGCTGAGAGAGAGCAGAAACGCCCGGGTGATGCGATCACCGGTTCCGTTGCCGCTAAAAAGTGTCGGGTCGACCTTGACGTAGTCCAGGGCGATGTCGATGACCGTGCCGGCGATGCGCTGCACCGGGCTGCGTTTCGGGTCTGCGCCGTCGCGCCACTGTTTGACCAGAAACAGTGCGTTGGCACCGGTATAGAAGGATTCGGGGATGCGATGCCCCCTGTTCACATCGTCCGCGCTGCGCAACGGGTCCAATCCCTGCTGGATGGCCAGGTAGGCCCTTCGCAGATTGTCCCGGCAGGCCCGGTCGTCATTCTGCCTTCGCCACCATTCGCAGTAGAGCCCGTGAGGGGTCGCATCCCGACCGGGAATCGACGCTGAATCGGCCACGAAGGCCTGTCCCTCGCTTTCGAAAAAGGACTTGACGACGCCCCACGGCGGAAGATCCGGCGTTTCAATGGGGGGCAGGACCAGGTCCCGGTCACGCGTCTCTTCTTCAAAGACGGTCCGGACCTTTCTGCCGAGCCGTATGGCCGCCTGGATGGCGTAAGCCACGATGAATATTTCGTTGGTCATGGTTGCCTTCCTCTTAACTGGTTTCCATTGCAGACGGGTTGGTCGGTAACCGGTGGATCTATGTGCCGGTCGTTATTCATCCTGCCACGTCCCGCTTTTTGGCAAAGGGGTGCCGTACACAAACAAAAGATCAAAGGTCAACGCAGAAAGAACCGGTATTGAAACAATTGCAGCTCAGTTCGCCGGTCAGGGTGGAGCGCGCAGTCAGTGCTATCGTTAGGCCGCTAGTGGTGGAAAAGCATCTCAACGCGGAATAAGAGGATCGGATTTCTCTGGGAATGAATAGACCATAATTGATTTTTAGAGCCACATCAAGGGCGGAAAAATGCATCGGCCTCATCTGCATCTCAAACCAGGTGAGCAGGTGGCGGGGAGGCGCATGACAACGGCTTCTCCTTATTTCAACCTGTTCGAGACCGGTAACAGCGCTCCCGAAGGTGCATGGAGCGGGACGCTTAACGGCCAACCCCCGTCGAATGTCGTATACCATGCCGAGCCATTCGCGACACCACCAGATGATGAAAGGGCCGGATGAGATTGAAGTAAACCGGTCCGGTCCAGTGTTTATAGTAAATCGTGGTAATCACGTAGAATCGATTGACCGAATCGGTGACCGGCTCTCGGACGACGCCGAAGTAGGCTTTTAAATGGTTGTCCTCAGGTGCCTCCGACATCCAAAAACGCTCCTCCTCAGCGCAACGGACGATAAAGAATGTCACATTTTCACCAGGCGTGAAGGAAACGTCTTGCGGTTGCAGATCGGGCAGTGCGTCGGGCGCTTGATGGTTGACCAGACCGAGAAGCCTGACCAGCAGCTTGCGGATGCGATACAGTCCAATGATCCACCATGGATAGTATGACAGCATCGACGCAATGAATTTTCGTAATGTAGTTCTTCCCTCGAAGATTTTTACATCGGTAACATCGGCATTGACGAAATACTCATCTAAAATATTGTATTGGTGTAGGAATTTAATTTTGATCATATTCCACAATTGACCGATTTGCGAAAATTGACGCCTTTTTTCTCATTGGACGGCGATGGATAAGATATCGGTGGCAATCTCAGGGCGGTCTTCCAGGGGCGGTTACAGATGTGGAAATGATTTCTCTTTATTCCGAATATAGGCTCCTGTTGTCCGCCGCCCGAGACAATGAAGTCGTTCAGAACCTCACCAGATCATCTATTTTTGGAAAAAAATTCGTCTTCCATCAGATTATGCATCAACTGGTTGTTGTAAAAAGATTTTTCTTTAAGTCCGGCATATGAAGCAGGGTAGTAAAGCAAGGAGATTTTCGCGCTTTCATCTTCGCCTTCTGGTCCGGATTTAAAGTCTTCTAGTATCACGGAGTAACGCTGTTTACTGCTGATGTAGGAGTTGTCAACGAGGGGAAAATCAAAGTATTCCAGCCAAAAGGCGGATTCTTCCACGCCATAATAATCTTTTAAGAATGGTTTGAAGTACAATTCGAAATTGTTTTCAATCATTTTATCGTACGTTGTTCTATCGATTTTATATTTATTTTTCAATTTTTCAAAAAGGACGTTCAAGTATCCTTCTTCTCTTTTTAAAAACGCTTGCTTATTAAGTTGGTTCTCTTCATTGAACACGGTTAAAGAGTTCAAATATTCATCGTGATTGGCCTTTTTGGGGCAGGTTATGATTTCAACATAAACCTGCCGCCATCGCGGATAAACATATCTGACATGAATAGAGAAATATTGTGTTGATTGATCCACTTTAAAACCATTTGAATCCAAATAGAACAACTCTCCTTCTTCTTTTACACCATCCACCCTATGACCTTTTTTCCACGGTTCGGATCCTTCCGGTTCAGGACAAATTCCTGGTATTATAATTTCTTCATTAGGCTTTACGCTAGTACAGATGGTGGTTGACGGGTTTTCATCATCAGGTAGAGGAATCGTCAAGCTGAATTTTCCTGCTACATCTTCAAGTATTTCGATCTGTTTCCTCGTCACCCGTTTGGCAACGGATAATAACCGGTCTAGTTCTTGATCAAATTGTGACAACTCTTTATGGGCTTTTTCATACTGCTTCTTGATCACAGGAATTAATAGCTCGTATAATTTTGTTACATCTTCATCGTCAATCTTAATCTTACTCAAAATCTCATTAAGCCTGACAAGATCTATTTTGACCTCCAGTTCTGGCCGGTTGACTACAGTCGGCTCAAACAAACGCTGATCGATTTTTTCGAAGGTCTCTTTTAAGTCGTCTTTATTGGTCATGTATAGCAACAGATAATTAGGTTTCGTATTCTCACTATTGACTGTCGTATCTGGTTTGTTTATCCATTCGCTATTGTTTTTTAATACTTTTTTTATTACATCCTTGTCAATCATGCCAACCAACTTATTCATCAATTCTTCGCTCACTGCATGAACTTGCGTGTCCGGCTTCCTTAGATTCTGATTAAAACCATTGAGTGATTCCACTATCTCTTTTTCTTTTTTGGCAAGAGAAGTCACCGAATAATAATCTCGTTTAATCTTCTCAATTGTATTGAATAATTTATCCTTTATTTCCTGTTCGCCAAGATCGTCTTCGTTCGGAATTGTCTCCAGAGCAATGATTAATTCAAAAAGACCGATTATAGGGCGCAATTGGTGATTCTGCTTTCTCATTTTGATCCGGGGACGCACAATTTCCATAAGGACGTGTTTAAAAAGCGGTTTCATGTCTAAGGATTCATGAAAATTCCTGGCCAACAACTCAAGACTGAAAAGTTTCTCCCTGATTTTCGTGATTGTCTGCTCACCACCTTCACCACTTTTGTCTGGTGAAAGAAAAGACTTGAGCATTTCAAAAAACATATCCTTGCGAAGCGTATTTTCCGAGTTTTCTTTGTTGGCGAGCAGTTGCGTGTATAACTTCAGGTTGTTGTCTTCTCTTTGTTTATTTTGGAGGTAATAGTTCCCCAATATGGCAATGAATGCGACCACGATGGCCGGCAGGAATTTGGTAAGAATCTCGATCTTGTCCCATTTGTCTTTTGGAGTCTTATCTTTGCCATCTGTCATGGTTTCAATCTCCCTTCAGAAGCTCAATCCATGAGCCTGTTTTTTCAAAAAAGTGAGGTGATTCATCACGGAACCCTTCACATGGCGTTGACGAAGAAAATATGTCGACAGGATCAGATCATCGTGGGAGAGCAGTTTTCGCAGAACAAGTCGTTCTTGAATGGTCGCAGCAGCAACGGATGGTCGAGCTTTATGCCCGTCCCAATTGAGAATCAACAGGTCGGCAAACGGTTCAGAATTGTTGCTTTTGCATTAGCGTTTAATTGGTGTGGGCATTGGATCAGGCAGCGCCCCGGGCCTTATTGGATTCGGTTTAGGATCACCAGGCAAAGATGGCTTGGGTGCCGGATCAATAGGTCTTGGCTCCGGGTCCCCGGGGAGGTGCTGCTTGGGCCTGGGATCGGGCACCGGCGTAAGCGCTGACTGAGTGTTCATGGCGGTCTCCTTTTTCTTAACCTTCCGGGAGCAAAACGGTTAAATTGGTTCAAGAGAAAGCGAGATCTACACCTCTTGCAGAAACGTGAGCGGCAATCGTCAATCGAGTTCGAAAATCAGAGGATCTGGAGCAATGCGCGAAGAGATGGTAGGAACGTTTTCTTAAATTATGCGGCCAGAGGCATCGTTGTCAAGAGATGATTGGTATTCGCCAGCTTGGTGATCAAATCGAATTGAGTGATTCGTGCTCCAGCGGCTTATAACGGATCATAGGTCTTCTGGACGACTCAATCCTGCCGCTGTCAAGTTAAAAAAACCTTTCCAGCAAACTGGTTTACGTCAGTCACCGATGGTCACCACACCCAGGTACCCGTCCACGGTGAGACGGTCGCCGGTGTGGATCAAGGTGACGGCGTCGGCTACGCCGGTGACGCAGGGCAGGCCGTACTCGCGGGCGACAATGGCGCCGTGCACCAGCATGCCGCCGCGCCGCTCCACGATGGCCGCGGCCAGGGGCACCACGAAGGTCATATTGGGATCGATGGAATCGCAGACCAGAATTTCACCGGATTTGAACCGGAAGAGGTCGTCGACCGCTGAAACCACCCGGGCTTTTCCCACGGCCAGGCCCGGGCCGGCAGGTTGGCCGATGAGCTGGCGTGCCCGCATGACAAAATCCCCGTCGGCGGTGTCCACCGTTGGCGGGGCCAGGCCCGGCCGGCCTTGATGCTGAACCGGTTCGTCGATGGTTGCCTGTTCCTTGACGATGTCGCGGACGGCTGTCGGGTCGGCCAGAACCTTCACCGCCTGGGCGGGGGTGAGGGTCTCTGCGTCTATCCCGTCGAGCCTGCCGATGCGGCGCTTGGCCTCGTCCACGACCTTGAGCAGTTGGGCCTCGATGCGGGCCAGGACGATATTGTCGTTGTCGCGCAGCCGGTAGCTGGATCTTCCAATTTCAAGGAGGTTGCGGGCAAATTCGCGGCGGTCTTCGGGAAAGCGGTCCACAAAATCATCGGTCAGGGCGGCGATGTCCGGCCGACCGGCAGCCGCCCCGGGTTCGGCCTGCTGCGCCATTTCCAGCAACAAGCGGACCAAGCCCTCGCGGTCTCTGAAAAAACGGACCGCTTTGAAGGTGAGATCTTCGTAGCGTTCCAGAAAAGCGTTTAAACCAGTTGAAAATTCTGTGTTCTCATCGTCCATTTTCCCGGACACCAATCGTTCACGCAGGCGTTTGTCGGATCGGATCATGCGGGCCAGGGCGCGCAGTTCCCGATTGCGTTCCATGCCGGTCATGCCTGTTTCGCCCAACAGGGCGGTGAACGCATAGGGGTCTTCGGGCTTGACCAGGTCGTTGTAGACCTGGCCGAAAAGGCGGGCGCCGTGGGCAAAGGGGATGAAATCGCGCCAATAGACGTCCACCCAGTGCTGATGAATGCGCCTGCGCGTCTCGATGGCGTCGATGAGCCGGGCGTCGGAGAGTCCGGCCGGGTCGGTTGTCGACAGCTCCCGGGCCTCGGCCGCCATCCGGGGCAGGAGTTCGTCCTCGATGCGGCGGTGCAGGATCTTCAGGTTGTCGAAACTGCGTTTGAGGCTCAGATACCAGGGGCGTTTGTCACTTGCCGACCAGGGGGTGCCGTTGGTTGCGATGTCCGGGGTCGTGGTTACCGGCCGGCTCTGGAGCAGAAAAAGGTCGTTTCCCCGGATGGTCCACTCCGTGTCCTGGGGCCCTTCGAAGATTTTCTCCAGGCGCATGGCCATGCCAAACACCCGGTCCAGCAACGCCTCGTCCAGCGGGGGGGCGTGTCGTTCAGCTTCCGCCAGCGGCATCAACATGACGCCCCCGTCCACCGCCCGCATGGCCAGTTCGCGGACAGCCGGCGTGTGGCTGATCGATTCGCCGGTGCGGCGGTCCAGCATCCAGCGATCCGGGGTGACGCTGCCGTCCACCAGGCCCTGATTGAGGCCGTAGACCGATTCCACCACGGCGTGGTCGGCACCGTCGGGGCTTCTGGAAAAGGCCACACCGGAGCGTTCGCCGTCCACCAGCGCCTGAACGATCACCGCCATGGCGCTTTTTTGCATGTCCATGCCCAGCTCCTTGCGGTAGAGCAGGGCGCCGTCGGACCACAGGGATGCCCACACCAGTTGAATATGCTCGATGATTGCATCGAGGCCGCGCACATTGACGTAGGATTCGTGCAGACCGGCAAAAGAGCTGCCGGCCCGGTCCTCCTGGGGCGAGGAGGAGCGCACCGCCACCGCGCGTCCGGCAAATCGCGCCTCCAGCGCCGATGCGAGCGTTTCTCTCAGAGGGCCGGGGACGGCGGTGTGGAGAAAAAGGCTGCGGATGCGCAGGGCCATGTCCCAGATCTCTTCCCAGCGCATCTGTTCCAGGGGAAGCCGGCCCATCTCCAGGCCGATGCGTGTGCCCAGGCCGGTGGTGCGGATGAATTCTTCATATACGGTTGTGGTGACGCACAGGCCGTCGGGCACCGTGATCCCGCGGTGCATCAGCGTTGCCAGGGCCAGGGCCTTGCCGCCCACCAGGTGGCGGTGCCGGGGTTCGATGCGGTTGAATGGAAGGAGGCCGTTCATGGCTGAACGATCCGGTCTTTCTGGATTTCTAAAATAGTAACGTCCTGGAAATGCGCCACCACGTCGTAGCGGTCGACGGTTACCTCGATGATGGCCGTGTTGGGGGAGGCGGCAAAGCCGGACATGTGGGGCTGTTTGGCCAGGTAGACTGCCCGGGCGGCCGCCAGACGATCCGCGGGCACTTCCCGGGCGGTGCCGGAGACCGTCACGGCGATGGACTGGCGGATGTCCGTGGCCATGTTCGAACTGTTGTGCACCAGCAGAGAAACCGACGGATTCTGCTTGAGGTTGGCAAACTTGCGTGTGGCCCGGGGGGTGCATACGAATAGGGTTTTCAGGTCGTCGCCGGCGGCGAAGGCCACCAGGGTGGTGTGGATGTTTTCACCGGCACGGGTCGCCAGGACGGCAAAGTACTGCTCGGCAAAGAGAATGGATAGTTTTGCTTTGAGCTGGTGGATGTCTTTCACCTGTTGCACCTCCGGTAGCATGGCCTGCTTTCAAATTTCAAGCGAGATGAGGTCCGCATAGGTTTCCCGCCGGCGTGCCAGCGAGGCCTGGTCGCCATCGACGATCACCTCGGCGGCACGGGGCCGGGAGTTGTATTGGGAAGACATGGTGAAGCCGTAGGCGCCGGCAGAGAAGACGGCCAGGTATTCCCCGGGTTGCATCGCAGGAAGCCGGCGGTCCTGGGCCAAAAAATCGGAGCTCTCACAGATGGGCCCCACCACGTCCACGACGATTTTTTCTCGACCTTTGGGAGTTACTTCTCCGATGCGGTGATAGGCGCCGTAAAGTGAGGGGCGCACCAGGTCGTTCATGGCGGCATCCACGATAACGAAATGCTTGGCGCTGGTTTTTTTGGTATACAGCACCCGGGCGGCCAGAATGCCGGCATTGCCGGCGATGGCCCGGCCCGGCTCCAGGATGACGGTGAGCCCCCGGCCGGCGATGGTCTCTTTGATTGCCCGGCCCAGATCTGCGGGCAGGGGCGGCGCCTCCTCGTTATAGGTGATGCCCAGTCCCCCGCCCAGGTCGAGGTAGCGGATATCAATGCCCGACGACTGAAGCCGGTCGGCAAAGGCGAGCAGTTTTTTCAGGGCTTCCACAAAGGGACCGATCTGGGTGAGCTGGGATCCGATATGGCAGTCCATGCCCACCGGTTCCACAAAAGGCGTCTCTTTGGCCAGCAGATAGGCCCCGGTGGCTTCGAGCATATCCAGGCCGAACTTGTTTTTCTTCAGCCCGGTGGAGATGTAGGGGTGGGTCTTGGGGTCCACATCAGGGTTGATGCGGATGCTGACCCGCGCCGGCGCGTTCATTTCTGCGGCGATGCGCCCGATGTGTTTGAGCTCCTGGGCGGACTCGACGTTAAACATGAGAATGCCGGCCGCCAGGGCTTTCCGGATCTCGTGTTCCTGCTTGCCCACGCCGGAGAAGACGATTTTGCGGGGATCGATGCCGGCCGTCAGGGCCCGGTGCAGTTCGCCCCCCGAAACGATATCCACACCAGCACCCAGACCGCCCAGCAGGCGCAGGAGACTGACATTGCTGTTGGCTTTGACCGAAAAGCAGGTCAGGTGATCCAGATCTCCCAGAGCTGTGTCGAAGGCCTTGAAGTGGCGTTCCAGCGTTTTTTTTGAATAGATATACAAGGGGGTTCCGAAGCGCTCGGCCAACTCTTTTACGGGAATCCCTTCCGCCCAGAGGTTTCCGTCGCGGTACTCGAAATAATCCATGGCTTTCACCTTTCGCTATGGGAACCGAATGCTTCAGTTGATGGCTCCAATTGTAACACAGCGTCCACCCGGACGACAGGGAAAACAGCCGGCAAGGGCGGCTGTGGCGGTAGACGGTTATAAGAGAATCTGATGATACAGAATATGCTGATTCCTTACACTGTTACACCCGCGGCAGGTCGCAGCACCCTTTTTCCGGCAGGTCAGTACGGCCCATGAGGAACCGGTCCACGCCGCGGGCCGCCTCGCGGCCTTCGGAGATGGCCCAGACGATCAGAGACTGGCCGCGGCGGGCGTCCCCGGCGGCAAAGACGCCAGGTCGCGATGTCATGTAGTCGCTGCCGGTGCGCAGGTTGCCCTTTTCGTCCAGGGCCAGCTCGAGTTGGGCGACGAGCGTTTCCGGCTCCGGACCGACGAATCCCATGGCCAGAAGCACCAGATCCGCCGGCCAGGTTTTTTGTGATCCGGGAATCGCTTCGAATCGGTCTGGCCGGCCGGCCTCCTCGGCCCATTGCACCTCGATTGTCTCCACCGCCTCCACCCGGCCGGCTTCGCCGATGAATCGTTTGGTGAGTACATTCCAGTTCCGGCTGCCGCCTTCCTTGTGGCTGCTGCTGGTGCGCAGACGCATGGGCCAGTAAGGCCAGGGTTGGGATTCCGGGCGCGCCTCGGTCGGTTGGGGCAGCAGTTCGAAGTTGACCACGGAGGAGGCACCCTGGCGGTGGCTGGTGCCGATGCAGTCGCTGCCGGTGTCCCCTCCGCCGATGACGATGACGTGTTTGCCGGCGGCATTGATCGACACCGTCGGTGCTTCACCGGCGATCACTCGATTCTGGCTGATCAGAAAATCCATGGCATAGTATACACCGTCAAGCTCGCGACCGGGGATGGGCAGGTCCCGGGGGCGGGTGGCGCCGCAGCAGATGACCAGCGCATCGAAGTCGGTGCAAAGCGCCTCCCCGCTAAGGTCCACGCCGGCCTGGATGCCTGTTTTGAATACGATGCCCTCTCTTTCCATCAGATCCAGGCGCCGGTCCACCACCGGCTTTTCCAGCTTAAAGTCCGGAATGCCGTAGCGCAGGAGTCCGCCGGGCCTGGGGTTTCTCTCGAATACGACCACCGCATGACCGGCGGTATTCAGCTGCTGGGCGCAGGCCAGACCGGCAGGGCCGGAGCCGATGACGGCCACCGTCTTGCCCGTGCGCCGCGTGGGCGGTTGCGGGCGGACCCATCCCTGTTCAAAGGCGTGTTCAATAACGGTCTTTTCGATCTGCTCAATCGTCACCGCCGGGGCGTTGATGGCCAGCACGCAGGCCTCCTCGCAGGGGGCCGGACAGAGGCGGCCGGTAAATTCGGGAAAGTTGTTGGTGGCCATGAGCTGTTTGAAGGCCGCTTTCCACCGACCCTGGTACACGTCGTCGTTCCAGTCCGGGATGCGGTTACCCAGGGGGCAGCCGGCGTGGCAGGTCGGCACCCCGCAGTCCATGCAGCGGGAGGCCTGGGCGCGCAGCGTCTTTTCAGGAAAAGGGCGATAGATTTCGCGGAAATCTCCCACCCGCTCTTCAACCGGACGCCTGTCGGGCAGCTGCCGGTCGTGTTCCATGAATCCCGTGGGTTTTCCCATGGTCGCTATCCCTCCTCTTCAGCCAGTCGGGCCAGGGCTCGTTTGTATTCCCTGGGTATCACCTTGACGAATTGCCCCCGGATGACCTCTCGTGCTTCGAGCAGCCGCGAAGCTACCGCGCTGCCGGTGAAGGCGAAGTGGGTATCGATGAGACCGAACAGCTCCGCTTCGTCTTCTCCGGCCACCGATTCCAGGTCGACCGATCCCTGATTGCAGCCGAATTGCCGGAAGTGTCCGTCCGCATCGTCCAGCACGTAGGCGACGCCGCCACTCATACCGGCTGCGAAATTGCGGCCAGTGGGTCCCAGCACCACCACCCGGCCGCCGGTCATATATTCGCAACCGTGGTCCCCCACACCCTCCACCACGGCCACGGCGCCGCTGTTTCTTACGCAGAAACGCTCGCCGGCCCGGCCCCGGATGTAGGCTTGGCCGGCAGTGGCGCCATAAAGGGCCACGTTGCCGATGATGATGTTCTCCTCGGCGGCAAAGGCGGCACCTTCCGGCGGCCGGATGGCCAGCACCGCACCGGAAAGACCTTTGCCGAAGTAGTCGTTGGCATCCCCTTTGACACGCACGGTGATGCCCGGGGCGCCGAATGCGAAAAAGCTCTGGCCGGCGCTGCCGGTCGCGTTGATTACGATGGTATCGTCGGGCAGTCCTTTCTCCCCACAGCGCCTGGCAATCTCATGGCTGAGGCGGGTACCCAGGGTGCGTCGGACGTTGGTGACGACCAGGTCGATCCTGACAGGCAGACCGTTCTCCAGGGCCGGCCTGGCCAGCCGGATCAGGTCGGCATCCGGCGGTGTCTGCGAATCGTTCATCAACCCTTTGGGGATGCACAACCGCAGGATGTGTTCCGGCGGCACCGGACGGTGCAGGATGGGGCTCAGGTCCAGTCCGCGGGCTTTCCAGTGGTCCAGGGCGGGGGTGACGTTCAGTCGGTCTACCCGACCGGACATCTGGTCAAGAGAGCGAAAGCCCATCCGGGCCATGATGGCGCGCAGGTCTTCAGCGATGAAGCGCATCAGCCGGATCAGGTGCTCGGGTTTGCCGGTGAATTTTTTTCTCAGCTCCGGGTCCTGGGTGGCGATACCCACCGGGCATGTGTTCAGGTGGCACACCCGCATCATCACGCATCCCAAAGCCACCAGGGAAATGGTGCCGAAGCCGAATTCCTGGGCGCCCAGCAGGCAGGCCACGGCAACATCATGGGCGGTTTTGAGCTGACCGTCGCACTCCAGCACCACCCGGTCGCGCAGTCCGTTTTGGATCAACGTCTGCTGGGTCTCGCTCAGGCCCAGCTCCCAGGGCAGGCCGCCGTAGCGAATGGAAGTCAGCCCCGAGGCGCCGGTACCGCCGACCTCGCCGCTGATCAGGATGACGTCGGCGCCGGCCTTGGCCACGCCGGCGGCCACCGTGCCCACGCCTACCTCCGAGACCAGTTTGACGTTGATCCGGGCGTTGGGGTTGGCACACTTGAGATCGTAAATCAGCTGGGCCAGGTCCTCGATGGAGTAGATGTCGTGGTGGGGGGGCGGCGAAATAAGGCCCACGTAGGGTGTGCTGTGGCGGGTGGCGGCGATCCAGGGGTAGACTTTTTCTCCAGGCAGTTGGCCGCCCTCGCCAGGTTTGGCGCCCTGGGCCATTTTAATCTGGAGCTCCACCGCACTGGACAGGTATGAAATAGTGACCCCGAAACGACCCGAGGCGATCTGTTTGATGGCACTGTTGCGCCAGTCACCGTTGGCGTCGGGGGTGAAGCGGTCGGCGTCTTCTCCGCCCTCGCCGCTGTTGCTCTTCCCGCCGATGCGATTCATGGCGATGGCCTGGGTTTCGTGGGCCTCCCTACTGATGGAACCATAGGACATCGCCCCGGTCTTGAAGCGCTTGACGATTTCGGTCCAGGGTTCGACGTCCTCCAGCGGCACGGGTGTGTCGGCGGCTTTGAATTCAAACCGGCCGCGGATCAACCCTTCCTCCCGGTTGAGATCGTGCACCGCCTCCCGGTACTTCTGCCACGCCGTTTCATCATCCTGGCGCACGGCCTGCTGGAGAAAGGGGATGGTGGCAGGGTTGTACTGGTGGGCCTCGCCGTCCCTGCGCCATTTGTAGCGGCCCCCGGCGGGCAGGAGCGTGCCGGCAATTGTCGCCGGCTGTTTGAGAATCCCGGCGTAGCGTGCCTCGATTTCCCTGGCGAGCGTTTGCATATCCGCTCCGCCGATGCGTGAGACCGTGCCGGTGAACCATCGCTCCGTCACCGATGCGTCCAGGCCCACGCACTCAAAGATCTGGGCGCCGCGATAGCTTTGTAATGTTGAGATGCCCATCTTGGACAGGACTTTGAGGACCCCTTTTTTAACGGCGTCGATATAGCGTGTGCGGGCTGTCTCCACGTCAGTGCCGCCCAGCCGGTCTTCATCGACCAGACCGTTGATGGTGTCCAGGGCAAGCCAGGGCACGACGGCACCGGCACCGTAGCCTATCAGGCAGCAGAAGTGGTGGATCTCCCGGGCTTCGCCGGTTTCAACGATAAGGCCGCATCCGGCGCGCATGCCGGCGGCAATGAGACCATGTTGCACGGCGGCTGTGGCCATCAGGGCGGGAATGGGGACGTGGCCGTCGGGGATATCCCGGTCGGAGAGGATCAGCAGGCGGGCACCCGCTTCCACCTGACGGACGGCTAAGCGGCACAAGGCTTCCAAGGCGCGGGTCAATCCATCTCCGCCGTCGGCCCGGGGCCAGCAGATGGACAGGTCTGCCGACTTCAGGTCAGCGTGGCCCGATGTGCGGATGGCAGCCATCTCCGCCGGTGTGAGAATGGGGTGCGCCAGGTACAGCTGGCGGCAGTGAAGGGGGGTTTCGGTGAACAGGTTGTGCTCCCGTCCGATGGTGGTGGACAGGGCCGTCACCAGTTTTTCACGGATAGCGTCGAGGGGCGGGTTGGTCACCTGGGCGAACAGCTGGCGGAAATAGTCATAGAGCAGGCGAGGCCGTTTGGAGAGAATGGCCAGGGGGATGTCGTCGCCCATGGACCCGGTAGGCTCCACTCCTTTTTCGGCCATGGGACCCAGAATGAGCTTCAGGTCTTCGGCGGTGTAGCCGAAACGCTGCTGTTCCATTCGCAGTGACGCACCGGTCAACACCGGCAGCGGCGGTGCTGGCGGCAGGCTTTCCAGGTGCAGCCGGTTTTCCTTCAGCCACCGGCCGTAGGGCCGCCTGGCGGCCATGGTTTCCTTGATCTCTTCGTCATGGATAATGCGGCCCTGTTCCATATCGACGAGGAACATGCGGCCGGGTTCCAGGCGTCCCTTCACGGCCACGTTGGCCGGAGCTACCGGCAGCACACCGGTTTCAGAGGCCATGATCACTCGACCGTCCCGGGTGACCGTGTAGCGGCTGGGTCGCAGGCCGTTTCTGTCCAATACGGCACCGACACTCACGCCGTCGGTGAAGGGGATGGCTGCCGGTCCGTCCCAGGGCTCCATGAGGCAGGCGTGGTAGGCATAAAAATCCTTCTTTGCCCGGCTCATGGTGTCATGGTGCTGCCAGGCCTCGGGAATGAGCATCATCATGCACTGGGCCAGGGGACGGCCGGTGTGAAGCAAAAGCTCCAGGGCATTGTCAAGTGTGGCCGAATCGCTGCCGCCGGGGGTGGAGACCGGAATGACATCGGCCATGTCGTCGCCGAAGGCACGCGAGCGGAAAAGGGTTTCCCTGGCCCGCATCCAGTTGATATTGCCCTGCACCGTGTTGATCTCTCCGTTGTGGCAGAGGTAGCGGAAGGGCTGGGCCAGGTCCCAGGAGGGAAAGGTGTTGGTGCTGTAGCGCTGGTGGACCAGGGCCAGGGCACTGACCATGGACGGATCGCCCAGGTCCGGATAAAACGCGCGCATCTGATCCGCCAGCAGCATGCCCTTGTACACCAGTGTTCTCGACGAGAGACTGGCGATGTGAAACAGGGCCGTCCCCCGATCAAACCACTTGCGGACTCGGTTTTCAGCAGCTTTGCGGGTAAGGTAGAGCCTGCGTTCAAAGTCCAAGGTACCACCGCCGGCGTCACCCCGGCCCACGAAGGCCATTTGGATCACAGGCATAACCCGTCTGGCCAGGTCGCCGGCGGCCTCCGGATCTACAGGCACGTTTCGCCAGCCCAGAAAAACCAGCCCTTTTTCTTCGGCGGCGGCCGATAAGGCGGCTTTGGCTGCGTGGCAACGGTCTTTATCCGGCGGCAAAAACACCAGGCCGGCAGCGTAATCCGTTTCCAACGGGAGATAAATGGCCGCTTCCCGGGCCGCTTGCTGTAAAAAGAGGTGGGGCTTCTGGATGAGGATGCCGGCGCCGTCGCCGGTGGTTTCATCGCAGCCGCAGGCCCCCCGGTGTGTGAGATTCACCAGGATCTGCAGGGCGTCCTGGACCAATGCATGGCCTTTGCGGTTGTTGATGTCGCAGACCATCCCCACGCCACAGGCGTCATGCTCGAATGTCGGGCGGTAGAGGCCTTTATGGATTGGACGGTGGGATGTCGTATAGCCGGTTCTGGTCATGGATATTACCATTCTTTTTGCAAATCATGTCTGGAGGGAGGGAATGTACGGGGAAAACGCTGCAAGGCACATACCGGTTATGGTCCAAGTCCGGGATGTTTTGCAAGCCCTTTGATCAACGTGGACCTTGTTCGGGATCGCGGTGGATGGGTCTGAAACTGTACCCAAAGCATACCTACATAAATGTAAATATTTAATCAAGAAAGCGCATTTTTGTTGTTCATTGTGGTATGCAGGGCGACATTAGGGTTCATAATTGACAGTTTTTGGACCGAGACTGGACCCGGTACATGACATGCATTATATTCCCTGATCCAACCGGAGCGTTCCCAATTCATATGAAAAAACCGAGGCGCCAATGACCGGCAAGCGAGACGACCTGTTGAACATGCTCTGTGACCTGAGCGACCTGTCCGCACTGGTTGCCGGCAGTGAAAATATCGAAAATTTTCTTCAACGTACCGTGGCACTGGTTTCCGGGCATCTGGGCACGCCGGTGTGCTCCATCTATCTTTACGACGAAACGGCCGACGAACTGGTACTCAAGGCCACGGTCGGATTGAATCCGGAAGCGGTGGGCCGGGTGCGCATGGGCTCCGGCCAGGGACTCGTGGGTACGGTCATGGCCACACGCCAGCCGGTATGCGAGGGACGCGCCAGCAACAACCCGCAGTTTCGCTATTTTCCGGAAACCGATGAGCTTCAATACGAATCCTTTCTGGCCGTGCCCATCCAAAAAGGTGTGGTCAAGATCGGTGTGCTGGTAGTCCAGCATGCTACGCCGGACTATTTCGAAACCAGCGATGTCATGGCCCTGAAGGCCACCGGTGCCCAACTGGCTGCGGTGCTTGAAAATGCCCGGCTGCTCATGGATCTGCAGCGCATGTGCAGTATTCCGGAGCGACCGGTTGACGACCTGAGCTTCATCAAGGGACAGAGCGCCTCCGGCGGCTTTGCCTTTGCCCGGGCGACGATCTGGGGCAGGAGCCACGGCCGGCTGGTGGCTGAACCTGCCGTGGACGATAGCGGAACCATGGCCGACTTTCTGCGGGCGGTGAAAAAGACCGGTGAGCAATTGAACGCCCTTCAGCAACAATGTGCCGAACGGCTGCCGGAGAGCGCCGCATTGATTTTCGCCGCCCATTTCATGATGCTCAAGGATCCCAAATTCATCGACAGGATGCAGGCACAAATCGAAAAGGGGGATCCGGCCAGCCGGGCGGTGCGCGAGGTGGCCCGTTATTACCTGGATCTGTTTGCCGACAGCCCCCATCCCTATATCCGTGAAAAGGTCAGCGACATCGAAGATCTAGCCGGCCGGCTGTTGAACAATCTGGTGCCGCCGTCACCGGATGGCAACGGGGACAGCCACGGTCGGGTGGTTATCGCCCGGGAGCTATACCCGTCTGAACTGCTCAAACTGGCCGCCGAATCGGTGGCTGGCATCGTGCTGGCCAATGGCGGGGTCACCTCCCACGTGGCCATTATCTGCCGCTCACTGAAAATTCCCATGGTGGTGGTCCAGTGCCCGGATTTGATGCTCCTGCCCGAAGCGACGCCGGTTTTGGTGGACGGGGAGGTGGGCAATGTCTATGTGGATCCATCGGTGGACATCATTGCCCGTTTCGATGCCCGCAATCAGGCCCGGGAGCAGGTGACAGCGCAGAAGGCGCCGGTTCGGGTGGGCAGCGCCCACACCAGGGACGGCACACGGGTTGATCTGCTGGCCAACATCAATCTGCTGGGCGAACTGCCCCTGGCCCGGGAGATGGACGCGGCGGGCATCGGGCTCTACCGGACCGAGTTCCCCTTTCTCATCCGCCCGTCGCTTCCGTCGGAAACCGAGCAGTACCTGGTCTACCGACAGGTGGTGGCGGCAATGGGAGACAAGCCGGTGGTATTTCGCACACTGGATCTTGGCGGCGAAAAAACCCCGGCATACACGGATACAGCCAAGGAAGCGAACCCGGAGTTGGGCCTGCGGTCCATCCGCTTCACCCTGGCATACCGGGATATTTTCGAGCAGCAGGTTCGGGCCATCCTGCGCGCTGCCGCCGCAAGCGACTCGGTGGGAATCATGTTTCCCCTGATCTCCTCGGTGGATGATTTTTTGCTGGCCCGCCAGGTGGTGGGCGACTGCCTGGATCGACTCAAATCGGATGGGCTGGACCATAACGATCACCCCGCCATCGGCATGATGGTCGAGTTGCCCGCGGTGGTGGAAACCATGGCGGAGTTTGCCGCAGAGGCCGATTTTTTTGCCGTCGGCACCAACGATTTCGTCCAGTACATGCTGGGGGTGGACCGCGGGAACAAACGGGTGGCCGATTACTACCGACCCGAACACCCCTCGGTGCTGAGGGCGTTGGCGCGGGTGGTCAGGGTCGCCGGCGATCATGGAAAACCGATCAGCATCTGCGGTGAGATGGCCCACGACGAGTCGATGATTCCCTTTTTGCTGGGCATCGGCATCCGACGGCTTAGCATCGACCCGCAATTCATGCCCGCCGTTCATCAGCGCATCGCCGGCCTGGAACTCGGCCCATGCAGGGATCACGCTCGTGCGCTGCTGGCTGTCGGCAGCATCGCTGAAGTTCACAACGTTATGGCTCAATTCCAAGATCGGTAAAATATATCCTTATTCCCGGCATTGATTCATGTTGTGTGATTGTTATAAACTCTTTTGAGATTGAAGTCGTCGTGCCTTTACTTGTCAATGATACATTTCCCCACACATCGCGCAATGTAGTTAGGAAGACCTAACCATGAGATTGATTGCCACCGTCCCCGCCCGTGTGCTTTTCGTAAGTGTGACCATTGGACTGATGATCTGCAGCACCGTTTTTCCGGTGTTAGGCGAAGAGACGGTGTTACCGGAAAAAAGTACTGCCCCCCCCCCGGTGACTCCCAGCATGGCTGAAGTGGTCTACCAGGCCGGCACCTTGGGACAGCGGCTCGACGTGCTGAAAAATCGGATCGATGCGGTCGACGGACTGCGCAGGATGGAGCAGCGTCTTGAAGGGATAAAAAACCAGACCGATTTGTTCCACACCCGTTTGGGTGCCTTAAATGCCGATGATTTGCAGAGTTACCAGCAGCTGGCGGCGTTAAAAGGAGAGGTACGCAGATCAGCCGACGCCGTTAAACGGGTGGCGGCGGACCTTACGGAAACCATTCAGGAGGTGGAGTCCCAGCGCATTACCTGGCTTGCGGAAAAGAACCGCTGGGATCAGTGGCGGTTGCAACTGGGGGCGGATCTATCGTTAAAGAGTGTGGCCGATGCGTTCACTCGAGCAACCGTGGATATCGACCAGGCATTGGATATCATTTCCCGGAAACTGGAACCCATGCTTGAGGTCCAGCAGAAAGCCGGCGATATCGGGTCGCGGATCAACGGCTTGACCAATCAGATCGAAGCCATGATGGCGAAGCAGCGTGGCGAAACCCTGCGCGGCGGCATGCCGATCATGTTTTCCATTGCTTACCTGCACCAGTTGATTGACCTGGTCAATGAACCCGCGCAGCTGATCAAAGCACTGGCCCCGCCGGCCCCGGACTTTTTTATGGAAAAGGGATGGGTGATCGCCCTTCAGGTGGTGGTATTCGCCCTCATGTATTCAATGGCCCGCCGTTCCCGACCGGATATACTTGAAAATGCCGACCGCCGGTTCCTGGTAAAACGGCCGATCTCCCTGTCGTTGTTCGTGGCTATTTTTACACTATCCTTTCTCTACGGATCACAACCGACGCTGTGGCGGGTATTGGTCCAGACCATTGCCGGCGTGGTGACGGCACGGCTTGTGGCGGCCTTTGTCAAAGAACCTTGGATCAAGCGGGCCATCTATATTTTGATCCTGGTGATGATCGGATTCCAAGCGCTTCTGATTGCAGGGGTGCCCATGGCAGTCATGCGCCTGTTCCTTCTGGTTTGGTCGCTGGCCGGTATCGTCTATTTCGGCTGGCGTGCCCGCAAAAGAGCGGTTACCGGTAAGCTGGCGGCATTGACCTGGCTGCTCCGGCTGATTGTGGCGGTGTTTGCGACCATCACAGTGGCCAATCTCATCGGTTTTGGCCATTTTGCGGTTGAAATCATGGATGTTGCCATCCGTACGTCGATCCTGCTGCTCATGGGATGGGCCATGCTGCGGTTGATCCGCGTGGTCCTGGAGCTTGGCGTTGAGTCTTTGCCCAAGGACAAGTTTTCCTTCCTTCGGCAGAATGCCGATGCCATCCTGCGAAGGATCATTTTCTTCGCCAACAGTGTTATCGTCATCTTCGTGGCCGCCAATCTGCTGGTGGCCTGGAAATTATACGCCATTCCCGTGGAGGCGCTGCAGGCAATTTTCTCCTTCGGACTGACCATCGGCGGGCAAAGAGTCACCCTTGGCCTGTTGACGACGGCCGCCCTGATTCTCTACGGTGCCTTCGCCACGTCTTGGGGTTTTCAAGCGCTGCTCATGGAAAATGTGCTCAACCGTCGGCAGATGGATACCGGCGCCCGCATTTCCATCGTCCGTCTGGTGCATTATGCTCTGGTGCTGGTGGGTTTTTTCATTGCCCTCTCCGCTTTAGGTTTCGAACTAAAGAACGTCACCATTATCGGCGGTGCCTTGGGCGTCGGCATCGGCTTCGGCATGCAGGCCATCGTTAACAATTTCGTCTCCGGACTGATCCTCCTGTTCGAACGGCCCATCAAGGTGGGCGACGTCATCCAACTCAGTGATGGCCATCAGGGCAGGGTCACGAACCTTGGATTGAGGGCCACCACGATCCAGACCTTTGACCGGGCGGAGATCGTGGTACCCAACGGCGACCTGATCTCCGCCCAGGTGACCAACTGGACCCTGGGCGATCGCAGCATGCGCATGACCATACCGGTGGGGGTGGCCTATGGTTCCGATGTGGAAACGGTGATGCGGGTGCTCACGTCGGTAGCCACCGAGAGTGACCAGGTGCTCAAAGACCCCCAGCCCATGGTGCTTTTCCTGAATTTTGGCGAGAGTTCCCTGGATTTCCAGCTGCGGGTGTGGATTCCCGACTTCAATGACCGGCGAATCATACAGAGCGCATTGGTTAGCGAAATCGACCGGCGTTTCCGGGCCGAGGGCGTGGAGATCCCCTTTCCCCAGAGGGATCTGCACCTGCGCAGTGTGGACGGCAAGGCAGCGGACCGCTTTAAGGGAGACCCACATGCACCGGAGGAGCCCCTTTCCGCCGGCATGGCGCCGGTGCCGAAAAGTGAATAGCCCATGAACCCGACTATCGACCTGCTCAAATCCCACCGATCGATCCGCAAATTCACGGACCGGCGGGTGGACGATCAAACCCTGTCCGCCATCATCGCGGCCGCCCAGTGTGCGGCCACGTCTCATTTTGTCCAGGCCTACACGATTATCCGGGTGCGGGACCAGGCCAAACGACAGGCCATCGCCACGCTGGCCGGTCCGCAGGTCTGGGTGGCGATGGCCCCGGTGTTCCTGGTTTTCTGCGCCGACCTCAACCGGCTTGAGGCCGCCTGCGACGTGCAGGCAACGACCATGGAAAAGGGCTGGGCCGAGCAGTTTGTCACCGCCACTGTCGACGCAGCCCTGCTGGCCCAGAATGTGATGATCGCCGCCGAATCGCTGGGCATGGGGGGCGTATACATCGGCGGCATCCGCAACGACCCCCAGACGGTGTGCGACCTGCTGGAAATCCCCGACCAGGCCTATCCGGTATTCGGCATGTGCCTGGGCTGGCCGGCCCACGACCCGCCGCCCAAACCCCGGTTGCCGGTGGCGGCGGTCCTGTACGATGACCGCTATCCGGAAGTACACGATTCAGCCGTGCTCGGCGAATACGACCGGACCACCAACCACTACTTTCTCAACCGCAACAGCAACCTGAAAGATGAGACCTGGACCCACCAGATGGCCGCGCTCATGGGTCGGGTGATCCGGCCCCACATGAAGGCTTTTCTAGAGAAGAAGGGGTTTTTCCTCAAATAGGGCACCTTTGCAGACGCGCCGGACCGAGTTTCTTTTAACTTGCAATCCGGACCCAGTCGGTTATCTTACGTCGGTTATGTCCTGATTAGCACGTCGCTCTTTGTAGAAAGGAGCCATAAAACGATGAAAACGCTCAAGGATAAGAACCTGCTGCGTCAAAACGCGTGGGTGGACGGCCGGTGGATCGATGCCGGATCGGGCAGCACCATCGCCGTGACCAATCCGGCCGACGGCAGCACCGTGGGCCACGTGCCGTCTTTGTCGGCCGCAGAGACCCGCGAGGCCATCACGGCCGCTGACAAGGCCTTTGCCGGATGGCGCCGGATGACGGCCAAGGATCGCTCGGCAACCCTGATGAAATGGTACGACCTGATGATGGCCCATCAGGAGGACCTGGCCGTCATTCTCACCAGCGAACAGGGCAAACCGCTGGCCGAGGCCAAAGGCGAAATCGCCTATGCGGCATCATTCGTTCAATGGTTTGCCGAAGAGGCCAAGCGGGTTTACGGCGATACGATTCCTTCCGCCAGCACAGACCAGCGCATCCTGGTGATCCGCCAGCCGATCGGTGTCTGTGCAGCCGTGACTCCCTGGAATTTCCCGGCAGCCATGATCACCCGCAAGGCGGCCCCGGCCCTGGCTGCCGGTTGCACCATGGTTGTCAAACCGGCCAGCCAGACGCCCCTTACTGCCCTGGCCCTGGCCGAACTGGCCCGCCGGGCGCAGATTCCCGCCGGTGTTCTCAATGTGGTGACCGGCTCCGCCGGCGTAATCGGCAGAGAGCTAACCAGTAATCCAACGGTACGCAAGCTCAGCTTCACCGGTTCAACCGAGGTGGGCCGCCAACTCATGGCCGAGTGCGCCGAAAACATCAAGAAAATATCTCTGGAGCTGGGCGGCAACGCACCGTTTATCATCTTCGACGACGCCGACCTGGACAAGGCCGTTGAAGGGGCCATGATTTCAAAATACCGCAACTCGGGACAGACCTGCGTGTGCGCCAACCGCCTCTTCGTCCAGGAGGGCGTCTACGATGAATTCGCCAGCCGCCTGGTGGACGCCGTTGAAAAGCTCAAGGTGGGCAACGGCCTGGAGCCCGGCGTGCAGCAGGGGCCGCTCATCGACCAGGCTGCCCTGGACAAGGTTTCCCGCCACATCGAAGATGCGCTGGCAAGCGGCGCGACCCTGCTTACCGGCGGGAGGCCCCATGCCCTGGGCGGCACTTTTTTCCAGCCTACCGTGCTGACCAACGTGAATGCCGACATGAGCGTGGCCGTCAACGAGACTTTCGGTCCGGTGGCGCCGCTGATCCGCTTCGGCGACGAGGCCGATGCCGTGCATATGGCCAACAACACCGTCTACGGCCTGGCGGCTTATTTCTATGCCCGCGACATGGGCCGCATTTTCCGCGTCGCCGAAGACCTGGAATACGGCATGGTGGGCATCAACACCGGCCTGATCTCCACCGCGGTGGCGCCCTTCGGCGGTGTCAAACAGTCGGGCATCGGCCGGGAGGGGTCGAAATACGGTATGGATGAATATCTGGAGATGAAGTATCTGTGCCTGGCAGGCGTAGAAAAATAGTATCTGTTTTCAAACGGAATCTTACGGCTCCGATGTCGTTCCCGCCTTTCGGAGCACGCAGTGAAGCTTCAGCGCTATGCTCGATGTGGCACTGCTACGCCTGCGAATTCCAAAAGGTTGCGGCCTTGATCTGAACCACGATCCACCATTTATGGTCAAACACGGTTCTGAAACAACCGCTTGAAGGTCAAATCCAAAAGGAAAGTTTACCGAGAAGGCAATCAATTCGGCTTTTCTCCTGAGGCACTCAAAACATTTCAGTTTGACCAAGATCGAGTCAAACGACGCTATCGGCCGAGACGGGGTGCTTTTACGTTAGGAGCTTGACTGGTTCTCCCTTTCCTCCGTCACGCAGTAAATCCCCTTGCCGGTCAGGCCGGGCCGGAAGCACAGGTTGTCCGACAGGCAGCACGCCCGTGTGCGGTCGCCGGCTTGCCAGCGCTTGATCAGGCCCGGCTCGCGAATCAGGGGCCGGGACATGGCGAAATAATCGGCCGTTCCCGCGTCCAGCAACCTTTCGGCCACATCCAGAGAACGGATACCGCCCACCAGGATCAGCGGGATGTCCACCTCGCTTTTAAAGGCCTGGGCGGCATCCTTGAAATAGGCTTCTTTGTCTTCCGTATTGATGTTGGGCCGGCTGGGGGAGCGCTTGCCGCCGGTGAGCAGGCCGCCGCTCAGTTCGACGGCATCCAGGCCGGCGGCCACCATCTGCCGGGCAGCTTCGATGCTGTCGGCCACGGTCAGCCCGCCTTCCGCGAAATCCTCGCCGTTCATCTTCACCAGGATCGGATAGTCGGCGCCCACCGCTTCGCGAATGGCTTGAATCGTTTCCACGTGAATGCGCACGCGGTTGTCCAGCGAACCGCCATAAGCATCGGTGCGACGGTTGAACCAGGGGGAGAGGAACTGGCTGAACAGGTAGCCGTGGGCGCTGTGCAGCTCAATGCCGTCGAAGCCGGCAGATCGGGCCCGTCGGGCGGCCGCGACATAGGCGATCTTCAGACGTTGGATGTCGGCCACGGACAGTTCGGTCCGTTGCGTCTGGGCCAGCCCCTCGAAATTCGAGACGACCACGGGTGCCGTACCGATCGCCTTCTCTAAAGCAAAGTGGCCGGCGTGGGCCAACTGGGCCACAATTTTACCGCCGGCCGCGTGGACGGCGTCGGTCATGGACCGCAGGCCGTCGATCAGGCTGTCGTCATAGATGCCCAGCTGCCAAGGGCTGGCCTGGCCGATCCGGTCAACATAGGCGTGGCCGGAGATGATCAGACCCACGCCGCCCTGGGCCAGGGCCGTCATGGTATCCACGAGTTTAGGGGTCACCTGGCCGTCGGCCGTGGCCATGCCCTCCCAGGTGGCCGAGCGAACGAAGCGGTTGGGCAGTTGCATGTTGTTGATGGTGCTCGATTTAAACAAAGGGCTTGAGGTCATCTTGATCTCCTAAAAAATTCCCCTCACCCTGTCCCTCTCCCCAAAGGGGCGAGGGGACGTTGGCATCGCCTTGAGCAAAAAAAGGGATGGTTCACCGTTACCCGTCGCCCTCTCCCATATAGTGGAGAGGGCTGGGTTGAGGGGTGTTTACGGTTCAGTTGTCGTTGGAAAACCGGTCATTCCTAATTTGATAGGGCAATGACAAGTGTCTCGCCATCCTGTGCCACCGGATAGGTTTTGACCGGTTTTTTCGCCGCACCGCCAACCGGCTTGCCGTCGTAGGTAAAGGTCGACTTGGAAACGCTGCAGCACTGGATGGTGTTGCTGCCGGCGATGGTGTCGATGCGTCGGCCCATGTGGGTGCAGCGGTTGGCGATGGCGTGGTACTGTCCATCGTCCCCATGCAGGACCAGCAAACGGGGGTCGAGACCCTTGCCTTCCAGGCGCACACCGCTTCCGGGGGCTTTGAGCTCCGGCATGCGGGACAAATCGATCCGCAGCTGCCCGTTTTCATATGACCAGGCCATACCGTCGGCAGCCATGGGTGTTTCACAAATGCCTAAAATTCGTTTCAGAATTTTCATTGTCTTCTCCCTCCACCCGGCAACGTACATACCGGTGAAGCGGCGTGGCGGCCAGGGGGTCGCGGTTCGTATTTTTGGTCAGCCGGTTCACATTGGCGCCGGTGACCGTTCCCTGGTAATCGAGGCCGAAACCGTGGGGCATGACCACATGGCCGACCCTTGCCCTGGAAGAGACTTCCAGTTCGATGGTCTCCCGGCCGGCGGCGGTGACGACCGCCACCGTCTGGCCGTCGGCAAGCTTCAGCGCCGCCGCATCATCGGCATGCATGGCCAGGGTGCAGGTTCGACGTCCCCGATTCCATTCGGGATTGCGCATCAAGGTGTTGGCATTGGTGCGGACATGGCGGCCGGCCATGAGAATCAGGGGGAAGTCGGGATCGGGGGCCAGCGCCGCGGCTTCTTTTTCGGGGGTGAGCTCGGCAATCCATGCGTCCATTTCAGGGATGTGCAGGTCAATCCTGCCGCTCGGTGTCCGGATGGCGGACATATTGGCCGCGGCATCCGATTTGCCCAGCCACAGGCCCTCGGGGTGGTCCATGACGGCCCGGAACAGCTTTTCCCCGTATTCTGCACGGGGGTGCAGGCCGGCCAGGGGCGCCAGGCTGCGGTTTCTGGCCATCGATGTGAATACGGACGGAAGTTTGCCCGGGGCCGAGCGTATCGCCTCTCCCCAGCCGTCCATGGCAAACCCGGCCCGCAGAGCGTCCTTTCTCAACTTTCCCGGTGCGGTGAAGAGCAGCCCCCACAGGGCGGCCAGGTTGCCGGAGCCCAGCGCCGGGCCGAGGGTCTTGGACAGGATGAACGGGATGGCTTTCATCAAGCGGGGGGTGGACCGGGCCAGGGTCAACAGTTCAACGGCAAAGGCGAAACGATCCTTTTGGGCAAGCCGGTACAGGGCCTCGGGAAGCGTGGGAATCAACCCCATGGCGTCGGCGATGCGCGTGAAGATCTCTCCGCACTCGAGGGGCTCGCCCTCGGGTTCGATGAGCGGCCGGCGCATCTGGAAGTAAATTTCCGGCCAGGTCCAGGTGAAGAAGGTGCCGTCCCAGGACTCGTAGCCGGAGCGGGCCGGCAATACATAGTGGGAAAGCCTGGCCGTCTCGGTCATGGCCAGTTCGATGGTAACGAGCAGGTCAAGGCGCTCGAAGGCTTTTTCATAGGCGGTCGTGTCCGCATAGGAACGCAGGGGATTGCTGGCGCAGACGATCACGGCACGGGTGCGGTCCGGATGGTCGGCCAGGATCTCCTCGGGCAGCACATTGGGCGGCGAGTAGCCCATGAGGATGGGGAAATCGGTGGCCACGGTACGCCAGTGTTTTGGATCCCGCTCATCGGTGTGGGCACCGATGGGCATGAACTTGCCCGGGATGACGTTGCCGCCGGGCACGCACAGGCGTCCGCACACGGCCAGCAGCACATTGTAAAGGCAGGATGCCAGGGTGCTGTGCCGGTTCATGTAGATGCCCAGGTCGGTGTGCAGGCACCAGCGGCGCTGCCCCAGCTCGCGGCACAGATCCACCACGGGCTGAACCTCGAGTCCGCAGACGCCCAAGGCCGCCTCGATGTCGAACCCTTCGAACCAGGGGCGGATCTGCTCGAAGCCGGTGGTGCAGCGATCGATGTAATCCCGGTTTTCCCAGCCGTTGTCCAAGATGATGGCGATCATGGCCCGCACCATCAGGGCATCGGTTCCCGGCCTGACGGGGAGGTGGATGTCGGCAAGGCCTGCTGTTTTGGACCGCCGGGGGTCGATCACCACCAGCAGCTTGTCCGGGCTCGTGGAAAACGCCTTGAGCACCAGGGGTGCCCGGGGCATCTGGTGGCTCTCCATGCCGTTCCAGCCCACAGCCAGCAGCATGTCGGCGTTGGCCTCATCGGGAATGTGAAAATCGGTCTGCCGGCCGGTGTGGCGGCCGCAGGCCCAGAAATAGCCGGTCAATTCCTGGGCCACGGCATTGTAGTGGTACTGCGAGCCCAGCAACTTCATCAGTGTACGGCCGAACGCCGCCTCGAAGTGGCACCCCTGGCCCCCGCCGCCCATGTAGGCATAGGACCGAGGCCCGTTTTCTTTGACCACTCGACCGAGCTTCCGGGCAATTTCCGCGATGGCCTGATCCCAGGAGATTCGCTCGAATCCGGTGGCGGTGCGTTTGAGCGGGTGGGTCAGCCGGTCGGCGTGGTGCTGGTGATGGGCCACATTGAGCCCTTTGCGGCAGGCATAGCCCCGACTCCTGGGATTGGACTTGTCCGGGCGTACCTTGACCATGCGGTTGTCGGCCACCTGGACTTCCAGCCCGCAATTCTGGGCGCACAGCACGCAGCCGGTTTTATGCCATCGGGTCATGACCGTCTCCCTACATCAGCCCGCGTTCCTGGGCGATGTTCATATAGGTTTCGAATACATTCTTCGGCGGCAGATATCGGTTCTCCTCGTCTTTCTGCTCGAGTGTGATGGCCTCGGTGGGGCAGTCCGTGACGCACAGGCCGCAGCCGATGCAGCGATCCAGGTTGACCCGCGCCGCGTCATCGACGGTGATGGCGTCCATCTGGCACCGTTCCACGCAGGCTTCACAGGCCGTGCACAGCTCTTCGTCCACCTGGGCGTAGTAATTGGTGTGGACCATCTGGGCTGGTTTGTCCAGGGTCTTCATGTTTTTGAGAATGCCGCAGCAGCAGCCGCAGCACATGCAGATGTTCAAGGGTTTCTGCTGGTTTCCCGGCTGGAGCACCAGGCCGGCGTCGACACCGGCCTTGAGTATCTCCAAAGCCTCGGCCTTGTCGATGGATCGGCCCAGACCATTTTGTTCGTAGTAGTAGGCGCCGGCGCCAAAGGCCAGGCACACCTCTTCGGGTTTGTCGCAGCCCTTGCCCACCATCTTCTGTTCTTTGCGGCAGATGCATGGGGAGACCACGATCTTGGATTGTTTGTTGATGATCTCCTCGGCCGCTTCATAGGGCGTCACCGCCATGCCGGCGGAGATGCTTTTCGACACCGGTACGACCCGCATCTGCTTGGTCTTGACGTCGAGCCAGCCCTTTTTCAGCAGGGCCGGCATGTATTCGTTGACATCGCGGATCAGGCCTTCGTCCAGGCTGTTGAGATGGTACTCCCAGATGCCCACCACGAATTGGGCGGCGCTGTAAAGGGTGTTGCCGCCTTTGGATAACCGAAAAATCAGCCCCTTTCGGGACATCTCCGCCAGCGTTTCGGCCAACGCTGCCGCATCCCTGCCGGTGCGTTCAGCAATCCCCGCCACCGGTTCGGGCATCATGGTCAGGGTCACGGCGACCTCGGCCTCTTCGGGGGTAAACAGGCGCTTTAAAATCCGCAGTTCAACACCGGAGTCGGTGCTGGGGTAGCCCGCCGGCAGGTTGTCCAGATGATTGGCCAGTTGCTTGTAGACATCGGTCATGATCGTCTCCTTGAGTAAGTTTTTATACCGATTGGTATGTATTGCCGACTATTTGGTCAGCCGCATGTCGGCAATCATTTTTTCGGCGGTGTCGATGGCGTTGCGCATGTATGATTCCTCACCGGTGACCTTGGACAGAACGCTGCCCCCCTCCATGACGGCGATGAGGATTTCCGCCATGTTTTGCGCATGGGTGGCCACATCGATGACCCCTTCGGATTGTCCCTTTTCGATCAGGGAGGTGATGCTTTTTTTCCATTTGGCCAGCACATCCACGGCCATCTTTCGCAGAACGGCGTGGGTGTCGTCGGCTTCCACGGCGGTGTTGAGAATGGGGCAGCCGCCGTAGGAGAGGATCATGCGGTAGACTTTGCGGAAGCCGCGGGGGTAGGCCAGCAGCTTGTCCAAGGTCGAACCGGCGGCCTTGATTTCCTTGGAAAAGAAATCGAAGATCAGGTCGATGTTGTGCTGGAAGGCATGCACGGCCACGTCATCCTTGTCCTTGAAGTTGCCGTAAATGCTGCCCTTGGTCAGACCCGTGGCCGTGGTCAGGTCGGACATGGAGGTTCCGGCGTAGCCTTTTTTGTTGAAGATGGGCGCGGCGGATTCGATGATCAATTGCCGGGTGCGTCCGGATCGGGATTGCGTGGCGGATTTCATGGAAAACTTTAATATACCAATCGGTATATCAAGTCAATGCTGATTTTTCCAACGAACGGGGAACTTCAGACATGGCAAGCGCGGCAGCTTCGATAAAAGCGATAGGGGAAAGATCTATCGCGAAAAACGGGGCTTCTTACATCCAAAGAGATGGGTTCGAAAGTAAATAAACAGGGTAACGTTTGACTATATATTGAGCCAACGTTTAAACTTTTTCTTCGAGTGGCAGGATTGATACGTGCGTTGATAGAATTTGAGGCAAGAAACAGCCACAGCAATAAAATGGGATCATGTCCTTTTGGGTCACGAGAAAGAGAATCGCTGAAATAGAACCAATGTAATAGTAGAATCGAATGTTGTTTTTTTCTATCGGACTATTTTTGATTTTCAAAATATTCTTTCCTTTGACCCACCTCAATATCAGAACACACGATAAGCTGATTCATTGCGGAAAGGTTGAGGAGAACGCCAATGGTATCATCCGCGGGTAACGAGTAAACAACTGCCGCTCGGTGTAACTATCTGTAGCATATCAGTTTTGCACGACAATATAAGATGTTGGGATGGGCTGTGTGGTTGCTCAGGTTGCAATACATGGGTCATCACTACCCGGAATAATGGCAGATACTTCTTTTTTGGCTATTCAGGTCATGAAATTTTTTTTATCTCCCAACAGGGTGAGGGCAGAAAGCCCCAAAGTTTTTAAAGCTATTTTCGCAGATGAAAAGTGGTCGGCAGCCGTCGTAGGCGAACACCGTGGCTTTGCGTTTCAGTGTCGAATGAATGAAGGCCGATCCTGCTCCTTCACGATAAAGAATCAGCTATAACTGCTTCCATCCCAGCAATGGGTGCACAAGCGCTCCTTGGGCAGGCCGATGGCTGCCACCAGGTCATCCATGCGCTGGTATTTCAAGGTGGTCAGGTGCAGCTGCTCCCTTATGCGGTCGATCATGGCCAGGTTTTTCTCCGATCCGTGACGGGCGTATTCAACCAGGTGCCGATCCTCTGCTCCTTCCAATTGATTGATCGCCTTGCGGCCGGCCAGGTCAAGTGTGGAGCGCGAAGTGGAGAAGTTGAGGAACTCGCAGGGGTGGATCAGGCAGGGGCAGGCCGGCCGCATATGAACTTCCCTGGCGCCGTATTCGAACAGCACCTGCACATTATCGCGCAACTGGGTGCCCCTTACGATGGAATCTTCGCAAAAGAGAATACGCTGGCCGTCGATGAGTTGGCGGACGGGGATCAGCTTCATCCGGGCCACCAGATCGCGCATCTTCTGGTTTTGGGGCATGAAGCTGCGCGGCCAGGTGGGGGTGTATTTGACGAAGGGCCGCCGATAGGGCAGACCGCGTTGGTTGGCGTAACCGATGCCGTGGCCGATGCCCGAGTCCGGGATGCCGCCTACGAAATCCACGGGCGTATCGTCGTTTTCGGCCAGGGCTGCGCCGCAGCGGTTGCGCACGTCCTCCACGTTGATGCCCTCGTATTCCGAGGCCGGATATCCGTAGTAGACCCACAGGAACGCGCAGACCTGCATGGATTCCCCGGGGGGAGCCTTCTGCTCCCAGCCGTCCGGGCAGATCCGGATCACTTCGCCGGGACCCAGGCAGTGATCCACATCGTAGCCCAGGTTGGGAAAGGCGCAGGTTTCGGAACTGACGGCAAAGGCGCCGTCGCGGCATCCGATGGTCAGGGGGGTCCGCCCCAGCCGGTCGCGGGCGGCAAAGATGCCCTGGTCGGTGAGCAGCAGCATCGAACATGAACCGTGGATGGCCTCCTGTGCGTTTTTGATGCCATCGGCATAGCTGTCGGCCTCGCAGATGAGCATGGCCACCACTTCGGTGGGGTGTACCTCGCCGGCCGTGGTGTCGGAAAAGTAGCTTTTGCGCTTGAAGGCCCGATTGACCAGCGCCTCCTGGTTGTTGATTTTGCCCACGGTGACAATGCCGAAGGTACCCATGTGTGAGCCAACGATCAGCGGCTGGGGATCGGTGTCGCTGATCACGCCGATGCCAAAATTTCCGTGGAAGCGGTTCAGGTCCCCTTCGAACTTGGTCCTGAAATAACTGTTTTCGATATTGTGGATGGCCCGCTGGATTCCCTTGCTGTTGCACACGGCCATGCCGCCGCGGCGAGTACCCAAATGGGAGTGGTAATCGGTGCCGTAGTAGAGATCGGCAACGCAGTCAGCCGTAGAAACGACGCCAAACAATCCGCCCATGCGCTCCCCCTTCCGGTGGCTGTGGACTGAACGAATCCGTCACTTTTCGAGCACGGATGCACAAACCGGTCGAAAAAAAAAGAATTGAATAGTCCGAGGTAGATTAAGCCTGACTGAAAATCAAGAGGGAATTTTACACGCAAGAGATAGCCCATTTTTCCGCTAAGCGGCAGGGCCCGACATTTTCTGCAGGGCGATGGCGGCTGCGAAAGCGACCACACCTATCCCATCGGCCCAGTACTCGGGCCAGAAAAGGCCGGCGGCGGCGATCCAGAACAGGATTGTCTCCGGCCAAGTGGCCCGACGGATGAAATAGCGCTCGATGGCCGAAGCGAAAGCGATGAGCCCCAGCATGGTGGCGGCCATGGTCAGCACCACCTGCCAGTGAAGCAGTTCGTAGTTGGCGCCCATGCCCAGCAGGGGGCGGTAGGCCATGATGATGGGAATGATGTAGAGTCCCTTGGCCAGTTTCCACGAGGTAAAGGCCGTGCGCATGGGGTTGGCGCCGGCCACCCCGGCGCCGGCGAAACTGGCCAGGCTCACCGGTGGGGTCACGTTGGCGTCCTGGGAGTACCAGAAAACGATCATGTGGCTGACCAATAGCGGAACGCCCATGTCCAGCAGGGCCGGCCCGGCCAGGGTGGCCAGAACGATGTAGCTAGCCGTGACCGGCAACCCCATGCCCAGAACCAGGGATGCTGCGCCGATGAGCAGGATGGCTAACAATTCGATCCCGTAGCTCAGATCCAACACCAGGCTTGAAAATTTCAAGCCCATGCCGGTCAGCGTGACCATGCCCACGATAATGCCGGCGGCGGCGCAGGCCACAGAGACCATGATGGCGCTCTTTGCCCCTTTTTCCAGTGCCTTTACAATACTTTTCAATTCATCAAAGCCAAATGCAGCGGCGGAAGGTCGTTTTTTTCCCGACTCCATTACTTTCGGTGCTGCGGCCCAGCGAACGGCATTGGCGGCAAGGCTGGCAGCCAGCGTGCTGATCACGGCAACGAAACCGGCCATCATGGGCGAGTAGTTGTTTACCAGGACGTAGATAAGAATCGCCACGGGAATGATGAAATGCAGCCCCTCTTTGACCACTTTGCCCACCCGGGGCAGGCTCTCTTTGGGCTGGCCTTCCAGGCCAAACTTTTTAGCTTCGTAATGGACGAAAAAAAGCACGGTCACGTAGTACATGATCGCCGGCACCAGGGCCACTTTGATGATGGTCAGGTAGCTGGTGTTGGTGAATTCGGCCATGAGGAAAGCGCCGGCGCCCATGATGGGCGGCATGAGCTGACCGCCGGTGGAGGCGGCCGCTTCAATGGCTCCGGCCACATGAGGCCGATAGCCGACTTTTTTCATCATCGGAATGGTAAAGGAGCCCGTGGCCACCACGTTGCCCACGGCAGATCCAGACACCGATCCCATGAAACCGGAGGCCACCACCGAGGTTTTGGCCGGACCGCCGGAAAACCGGCCGGTGAGGGCATAGGCCAGTTCGATGAAAAAATTGCCGCCGCCGGTGGATTCCAGGAAGGCGCCGAACAGCACAAAAACGAAGACAAAGGTGGCGGCCACACCGATGGGCAGACCGAAAATGCCTTCGGTGGTCAGCCACAGGGTGGTGGTGATCCGTTCGATGGAGTAGCCTTTGTGGATGATCAGTTCGGGCATGTACGGCCCGAAATAGGCGTAGAGCATGGCTGTGACACAGATGCCGGTCATGATCACACCGATGACCCGCCGGCAGGCTTCCAATACTAGCAGGGTACCGACGATGCCGACCACCAGGTCAGCCGGCAGCCAGTCTCCCTGACGCTCGAAAATGTCGGTGAGGTTGATGCAAATGTAGGCCGTACAATAGATCGATGCCGCCACAAGGAACCAGTCCAGGACCACCCAGAAATTGAACCGATCCTTGCGGGCGCTGGCAAACGGGGGTTTGAGCAGAAAGGTCAATGTCAGAATGGCCCCCAGGTGTATGGATCGCTGGACCAGGGCCGTAAGCGCGGCAATCCCGGCTGTGTAGAGCTGGTAGAGACTCAGGCTCACCGCCACCACCATGACGATCTTGGCGGTGAGGCTCACCAGCGGTGAGGTCCTGCTGTTGGTTTGTGTTGGATCGGTATTGGTCATATAAACGCTTATGCTTTCTTTCCCATTGATTGCCGCTTTTTCGGTTGACCATTTACTGGTTTGTCGATCGACGGGGTTGCATCGTGTGGAAAAACATGTGTCCACAAGCGGACCAACAAGGACACGCGCCTGGCGGAAAACTGCACCGCCACATGCGGCGCCATTGCGCTGAGGTTGGTGCGGGTGCCGCGCCAGATGACGGTGTGGTCCACACCGATGCTGCCGATGCGCAGGACAAAATCACCGGTGGGCATATGCATGTCTTCGATCACCTCGTAGGGTCCGCGGGTGACCATGCGCCCGACGCCCGGCATTTTCCCCATGCCCGCACCGAACTTCAGGTACCGCTCTTCCTCAATGAAAAGGCGCCCCGACGGGTCCAGGCTGTGGGTCTCCCAGATCGGGGCGTTTTCCACCGAATGATAGTAGTGAATCGTAAAGCGCTCGCCGGGGTCCAGGGGCAGCACCAGCAGGGGGGGGGCCCCTTTGACCGGGGTGATACGAAGCTCCAGCCCGCCGGGCATAACCAATCCACCGGCGACCATCAGTAGTGCCAGGCCGATGGCGGCCGTGGCGATCCGCTTCACCGGCCTGGCCGTCATGGGTATCAGGGCCGCAGATTGTCCGGCACGGCGATGCCCTTTTCCTCCAGGTATTTGATCGTCCCCGGGTGCAGCGGGATCTGTGAGTATTTTACCGCATTTTCCGGTGTGGTGTAGGCCGCCGAGGGATGGATCTTCTGCAGGTAGTCGTTGTGTTCGAAAAGGGCCTTGACCAGGTTGTAGACCATCTCCGTGTCCAATGAAGCCTGGCAGATCATCACGTTCCACACCCCGATGGTGGGCACCGGCTGATCGATGCCGCGATAGACCCCGCCGGCCAGTTCAACAGCCGAGTAAGTTTCGTTGGCCGCCAGAATTTGCTGGGTCTGTTCCGGCGTAAAACCGATCATGTTGATCTCATGGGTGGTGGCCAAGTCCAGGATGCTGCTGGTGCCGGGCCCCACCGACCATACGCCGACATCGATGGTGCCGTCACGCAGGGCATTGGCGTTTTCAGTGAAGGAGAGGCGGCTGTCCTTGTAGCTGTCGGGGGAGATATCCAGTGCCTTGAGCACCGCTTCGGCCATGAAGTTGGTGCCGCTTCCCGGACTTCCCGTGCTGATACTGCGGCCTTTCACCTGGGTGATGTCGGTGATGCCGCTGTTTTTCAGACTGACAATCTGCAGCAGGTTAGGGTACATGATGGCCATGGAGAGGATGTCATGTTTCTTGCCGTTGAATTTGCTCAGCCCATTGAATCCGGCCACGGCCACATCGCCCATGACTTCACCGATGACCGTTTCGCCCTTGTGGGCCAGCTTGACGTTTTCCACGCTGGCGCCGGTCACCTCGGCCACCGCCTTGACGTCCTTGACATACTTGGACCAGATTTCAGCAACGCCGCCGCCATAGGGATAGTAAATCCCGCCGGTACCCCCGGTGCCGATGCTGATGAAAGTGGTTTTGGCCAGGACCGGCGATGCCATTAAGCCGGTGATGAAAAAAAACAGTAGTGCAAAGCTCATGCGTTTCATTTCAATAACCTCCCTTGTCGTTTTCAGATGCTATTGACTCATGGTCTTGACCATCAGCACGATCGATTTGGGCCCGCAAGCCATTCCGCTGACTGGATATTCAAACGATTCGGTTTGTCCGGGTTCGACCAGACCTTTCTTGGTCGTTTGCGGAATGAGCCCGCCCACCGCCTTTCCGTTGTCCAGGAAGATGTTCACCCGGTAGCGTTGGGGCTGGTCGCTGATATTCTTTACGGTGACATTAAAATGCAGGGTGTCGCTTCCCTCCCATTTTTTCAGGATGCATGAGAAGTCGACCAGCTCCGCTTCCGGGGCGACGGTTTTTTCTATCTTGCTGTCTGCTGCGCAGGGAAAGACTTCTCCAGGTTTGGGTTTGGGACCGGCGCAGCCCGCGAAAACCAGGCATGCCAGGACTGCGATGATTCCTAATAATCCTACGACGGGCTTAAATCGCTTCATGGTTCAATCCTCCTTGCAGGTTGTCGGGTAAAAACCAAAAGCCTATTTTCAATGCCTGTATAGGCATGTTTACGGTATTGCAGAGAAACGCTGGGTGACGTACGAAGGCAGATCATGTCGGTTGTGGTGAAGAGAGATAAACCCCTGCCGATCGATATTCAAAAGACCACAGGTGCTTTTTTTTGTCAACTGTCAGCACGTATTGGGCGGAGCATCGCGGTAAGACACCTCAACAATGCATGTCGGCGCTGTAAATCATGCAATCGCTGATAGCGGTTGAAAATGATTATGTCTGGCCATTTTGAATAAAAAGAGGCCAACCACAAGGGTTAAGCGAGTTTGAGGAACAGCCTTCCAGCTGCCACAATAACCATGCCGACAATCATGGCCAGCAGGAGGTTCTTGGTTTTCCAGGCGCACAGGGCGGTGGCCAGGGCGGCAACGGCACCGAGCATGCCGGCGGAAAAAATTCCCGGCGCCACCAGGGCGAGCAGGATCGTACCGGGCAGCGTTTCCATGAAGCGCTTGAACCCGCCGTTTTTGGGCAGGCGCTCCGCCAGCAACAGGCCTCCCAGCCGCAGGCTGTAAGTGGCCAGGGCGGCTCCGGCAATGGCCATGGCGATGGTCAGATCGGAGGGTGGGACAAGTGTCATCTATTCTTCTCCGTAATCAGCCTATGAGGGGTTGTATCCGGCGATTGCGGGAGAGCCTCCTTTTTCGACTTGAAGGTGGTTTGAAGGGCGGGAATCAAAGCACCGCCGATGCCGCCGATGACGATGTACCATTTGCCGGGCAGCCATCGCTCGGCGACCACCGCCAGCAGGGCAGCCGCTATCCACGGCACGATATCCGACTTTCCCCGCCACATGCTCACGGTAAGGGCGGTAAATACCGCTACGAAGGCGAAGTCCAGGGCAAACCGCTCCGGCCGGGCCACTAAAGCTCCCAGTTGATGGCCCAGCAGGGTGCCCATGGACCAGACGCTGCACAGGCAGATGCCGCCGCCCAGCAGAAAGCCGGTGGTGGCGCCGCCATGGCGATAGGCTGCCATGGTGACCGCCCAGTTCTCGTCGGCGACCAGGTGCATGATTGCGGCCTTTTGGGCCAGGGATTTACCCTGGAACAGCGGGTTCAGCGAGGCGCCGATGAGCAGGTAGCGCATGTTGATGATCAACACGGCCAGGATTATTTCCACCACGGGCAGGGGCGGTGCCCACATCTCCACCATGACGAACTGCGCGGAGCCGGCGAAAACGGACAGGTTCATCGCCAGCAGCTGAAGCCAGGTGAGGCCTTTCTGGGCGGCCAGCATGCCCAGGACACTGCCGTATGCGGCCACGCTGGCGCCCACCGGCAGGTTGGCCAGCGCACCTCTTCGCATCTCATCGATCATAATGAATCGCCCCCGTTACTGAAGCCTCCCCTCGGTAAGCCGCGGGGGGGCTGCCGGTAACGGCAGTGCTTCGCAGCACCATAGGGATGAATGTCTATTTTCGGTTCCCTCGCCATTGCGGTTCACAATTGCCCGACCATTAAGGCTGCCAACACACTGAAAACCAACCAGAACAGGGTCTTGAACGCATTCCATGGGGCGGCGGCAAATGGCGGGGCAACACCTGAAGATGAGGCAGACGAATCTTCGGGTGTCAACAGAAAACGAAGCCCCCTCATCCTAATCCCGGTCCTGACCGACAGGTTTTCCATGCGTTACCTCCGGCGGCATAATCAAGTCTTGTATTAGCCTAACAGATCCGATAAGCAATAACAGACACAGAAATTCAATAATATTTTAATAACAGAAGTGAGGTTGCTCCCATGACGAATAGCGCGGCTTCAGGATTCAGGTATGCCCGGCTGGCCGATGATCTGGAAGGAAAAATCAGAGAGGGCGTCTATCGATCGGGCGAAAAGATGCCGTCGTTGAGAAAGTTGCATGGCCAGACCGGGCTGAGCATCACCACCGTCTACCAGGCTTACATCGAGCTGGAAAAGCGCGGTGTCGTGGTTCCGAGGCAAAAATCAGGCTACTACGTTAAACCGCTTCTGGACCGGATCCTGCCGTCCCCGGAAGTGCAGAAACTGCGCCCTGTGCCCAAAAAGGTCACCATGAACTCCCTGGCCTATTCGATCGTGGAGGATATGAGCAATCCGGATTTTCTCCAGCTGGGAGGATCGGTGGTGATGCCGGAGCTGCTGCCCTTCAAGCAGCTGACCCGCTGTATGCGTGCAGAAACCATGGAGGCGATGAAGCGCAGCCTGATGCGCTATGAAAACCCATATGGAAACCCCGAGTTGAAACGTCAGATCGCCAAGCGCATGCTCGGCCAGGCCCGTCAGTCCGTTGCGGATGAGATGGTTATCACCAGCGGATGCATCGAGGCAGTGAGTCTCTGCCTGCAAGCCGTCGGCAATCCCGGGGAAACGGTGGTGGTGGAATCGCCCACCTATCCCTGGTTTCTGCAGATCATCGAGGACCAGAACAAGTTTGCCCTGGAAATACCCACGGACCCACGGACCGGCATCGACTTAAACCAGCTGGAACGGGCGCTGCAGAAAAATGCGGTAGCGGCTTGCCTGCTGGTGCCGAACTATCACAACCCTTTAGGCTTCGAGATGCCTCAGGAGAAGAAGAAGGCGCTGGTGAAGATGACAGGCGAAAAGGCTATCCCTATCATCGAGGACAACATCCACGGCGAACTCTATTTCGGCAAGGCACGCCCAACGACCTTGAAAGCCATGGATCGTAAAGGACTGGTGCTTCACTGCGCGTCGTTTTCCAAGACCCTCTCGCCGGGACTTCGGGTGGGGTGGGCCCTGCCGGGGCGCTTTGCCGACCGGGTTAAACGCCTCAAGATGAACAGCACCATCGCCTCGCCGACGTTGAACCAGCAGGTGGTGGCCCAATTTTTAAAAACCAATGCCTTCGACCGCCACCTGCGCCGCTTGCGTTCGGCTCTGAAGAACCAGATTTCCAACACGGCCCTGGCCATTGCCCGGACCTTTCCGGAGGGCACGCGGATCACCGCTCCCCAAGGGGGGCTCACCTTGTGGGTGGAGCTGGATAAAAAGGTGGATGGGTTGAAAGTATTTCAGGAGGCGCGCAAGAAAAAGATATCGATTTTTCCCGGCATCATCTGCTCCACCACGGGCCGTTATCGCAACTGTATCCGAATCAGCTGCGGCTATCCCTGGAGCGGGCAGATCGAAAAAGGTATCCGGACCCTGTCGGATATCATCAAGAAGTTGATCTAAACGCACGCGGGCGGCGTCAGCGGGCCAGGGCGCGCTCGACCATGCCCACGAATCGATCGAAGAGCACCCGCCGGCTGATGCCGAAGGCTTCCTCGAAGTTTTTTTCACGCATTCGCAGGATTTTCATGACCCCGACGATCTGGCCCCAGAGGATCAGCATGAGTTGACGGGCGGTCAGGTCGCTCTTCACCCCGCCGCCGGCCATCCCCGTTTCGATGGCTGCGGTCACCAAGTGGGCCATGTCGTCTGATACCTGCTGGCACCGCTCCAGGTGACTCTCCGGGTCCATGGAGGCGGTGCGGTCATGGTAAACAAAGTAGCGGCTTTCGTAAGCCATGATCAGGTCCAGATATTGCGGGTGGTCAATGGAATAATCGAAAAAAGCGGCAGCCAGTTCTCGCAGGCCGCTGCTTTTCGGCTCCGTCCGCGCGACCGACCGTTTGAGTGCCCCATGCAGGCCTTCCAGGCCTCTCAGCACCACTGCCAGGAATATATCTTCCTTGTCTTTGAAATAGAGATAGAGGGTGCGCTTGTTATATCCGGCAGCCTCGGCGATGGCCGGCAGGGTCGCACCGTCGTATCCCCATTGAAAGAATACCGCCTCGGCCATATCCACGATGCGCTTTTTGCGCTGTTCCTGTTCCCATGCTTTTCGGTCCGCGCTAACCATTGACTATATTCCTAACTATGACCAATCCCGGTGATCAGAGACATTTGAATTGACAATAACCGATGGTGAATGATAATTCACCATCGTGTAATTTATAACATCTCATTGAATAGCAACTTCCCCGGTTTGCCGTCAAGGCCCAACATGAACGGCCCCGCATGAACGAATCGATCGCGCTGATGCTCTTCTTTTCCGCTACGGTGATGGCGGCCGGCTATGTGCGTGGATACGGTGGATTCGGCTTTTCCATGATCACGGTAGCGGCCCTGTCGCTTTTTTTGGCCCCGGCACAGGTGGTTCCGGTGGTGTTGCTTCTGGAGCCTCTTCCTGCTGCCGGGCATCTGGCGACTGGTAGACTGGCCGAAACTGGCGTGGCTGCTTGCAGGGGTGGTTGCGGGGACGCCGGTGGGGGTCTGGATGCTCGGGAACGTCTCACCTGCTCCCATGAAAATGGCGGTGGCGGTGATCATTTTTATGCTGGCCCTGATGCTGCGTCAGGGCTTCGTGGTCAAGCGGAGATTGAAGCGGCCGGAAACGATGGCCGCAGGACTGGCCTCCGGCATCCTGAACGGTGCAGCAGCCATCG